>JBFFSI010000003.1:0-70315 GCA_041572475.1 Woeseiaceae bacterium | reverse complement strand
GGGCGCGGTTTGCCTGGCTGCTGCCGGTCCTGAAGCCAGAGGACGTCGTGCGCCGAATCGTCAGGTCGATTGAAAAAGATCGCCGAAGGCTGGTCATGCCGTGGTTCGTCTACGTCGCCTGGCCAGGCCGCCTGTTGCCGGTCCGCTGGTTCGATGGCCTGATGAGCTTTCTCGGTGTGAGTCGCAGCATGGACGAATTCAGGGGGAGGGGCAGCTGAAACCTGGCCTATCGGTGGTTTGCGGGCGACGGCCGGACACGCGCGAGGTACAATGGACACTGGATGATCCCGTCTGCGACAAAGCGGCTGGAAGCCGCCATGGCCAATGCCGAGAGCTACGAGGAGTGGCGGGTGGCTGCTATTGCTCACGACAAGGCCACCGGTGTCCACAAGTGGGTGGAGTCGGACGAGTCGAAGCACTTCGACTATGCCTCGATACGGCGGCGGCTGGGACGTTTGCGACGCCTGCGGCGGGCCGGGGACCACGCGCGCCTGCTGTTCGCCCTGAACGAGGGCATCCACGGCAACATCGACGGCATGGGCCGCCGCGCGCTGTATGGCAAGGCCAAATTCGGCACCAAGCGGCTGATCGCTGAGTACGTCAACGAAGTCGTAAACGCGCTCGAGCTGCTCGCCAGCGACGAGGTCGACGACATCCCGTTCGACGAAAAACTGGACTTCTTCCACCGTGCGCATCACTGCTATGGCTGTTCGGCCTTCGTGATGAGCGGTGCGGGCTCGCTGCTGTTCTTCCATATCGGCGCGGTCAAGGCGATGTGGCTCGAAAGCGTGCTACCCGACATCCTCTCCGGCAGCAGCGGTGGCGCCATCGTCGGCAGTCTCGTCGGTACCCATGACGATGACGAGCTGGAGGCGCTGTTCGAGCCCGAGAACCTTGTAAAAGAAGTTGAACGCGACCAGGGCCTGTTCCGCTACCTCGACATGTTCCGGCCGGAAGTCGCCTCGGTGGACGAACTCGACGAGGCCCTGATGCGGCTGTTGCCTGATCTGACCTTCCACGAGGCTTTCGAGCGCACGGGACGCCATCTGAACGTATCGATCGCCGCGGCGGAAAAGCACCAGACGTCGCGCCTGTTGAATTCCATCACGACGCCGAATGTCTACGTCCGCGAGTCGGTGATGGCCTCGGCTGCCGTGCCCGGCTTTTTCCCGCCGGTGCGCCTTGCCGCGAAGAACGACAAGGGCGAGAAGCAGCCGTACCTCAAGTCGCGCAGGTGGGTTGACGGCTCCATCAGCGATGACCTGCCCTCGAAACGCCTGACGCGCATCTATGGCGTCAATCATTTCATCGTCAGCCAGGTCAACCCGCACGTATTCCCGTTCGTCACCGACACGCGCCGCGGCAACGACCTGTTCTCGATCGTGAGGACGGCCACGAGCCGCACCGCGCGCGAATGGCTCAATGCCGGAGCGGCCCTGTTCGAGAAACCGCTGTCCTGGAACCCGGCGGTCAGCCGGCTGACCAATGTCGGTTTGAGCATCATCAACCAGGACTA
This sequence comes from Woeseiaceae bacterium, assembly GCA_041572475.1. Lineage (GTDB taxonomy): Bacteria > Pseudomonadota > Gammaproteobacteria > Steroidobacterales > Woeseiaceae > UBA1847. Next base: position 68,799 of record JBFFSI010000003.1, on the reverse strand, counting down.
CGTGGGTGACATCAACCTCCTGCCGGACAAGCGCTTCTTCAACCCGCTCAAATTGCTCGCCCACAAGTCCGTCGAAGAGGTCATCGACCTGATCGATATGGGCGAAAAGGCGACCTGGCCGAAAATCGAGATGATCCGGATTCAGACCAAGATCGGCCGCACGCTGGACAGGATCGTAAGGCGGCTGGAACACGGCATCCCTGGCGCGAAGCGCCGGATGGTGCGACGTGCCGGCTGATCGTCGCCGGGATTAGTCCGTCGTTGTTTTCTTTTTCGCCGCCGACTTTTTCCGTGCGGCCTTTTTCTTCGCCTTTTTCTTCGCTCGCTGCGGCTTGAGCTTCGACCTGAGCGCCGCGACCTCCGCATCGAGGCAGTCGATGAAGAATTCCATGTCCGGCACGATCTCGCGCGTGGAGGTCACGTTGAACGTGATTTCGCCGTTGTAGCTGGGCGTGGCGATGAACAGGCCCATTCCGTTCACGAGAGGAGCGAGGCCATAGGCGCCCACCTGCAGCGCCCCGTTCATGTACAGCGGGACCTGCGGTCCGGGAACGTTCGAAATGAACAGGTTACAGGTGCGGGAGGCCATGCCTGCGCGCAGCACGAGCCTGCCGGCCAGCACCTGCGTTGCGGCCGGCACATGCTGGCTGAGGTCGGTCATCAGGCGTGCCGAGATCCCGGATTTGGCCTCCTTGCTCAGCCGGGTGGCCGAGTAGATGCAGCCGAGGCGCTCGATCGGGTCCTCGACGTCGGTGAAAATCGGCGCCGTCATCGACGTGACCTTGTTGCCCGGCGAGTCGGGATTGACGGAATTTACCTGACGCGCATTGATCGGCACCCAGGCCAGCAACGAATCGTCCGGGAGCTCACCGTGGTGCTGCAGGTAACGGCGCAGCGCTCCACCGCACACCGCCAGGATAACGTCGTTGATCGTGCAGCCCTCGACGGCCGGCCTGACGGCCTTGAAATCGTCGAGACGGAAGGCCTTGGCGCCAAACATCTTGTGCGGGGATACACTGCCGTTGAAGCGGGTGTGGGGCACTTCGTACCGGTTTTCCCGCTGCGCGCTGAGGGTATTCTGCGCCGCGTGGTAGACGCTGGGTAAGGAGCGCATCACCGCGTCCGTCATGCCAATCGGTGAGCGCACCGTGTGCCAGGCGGCTCGCACGGCCATGTCGAGCAGGCTGGGCATCGGGCTGCGCCGGAGCCTCGCGGTGTCCAGTGGAACTGCCGGTGTGCCCTTGTTATCGATATCCGCCATGGCCGCAAAAAAGTCCATGAGGGCCTTGCCGTCCGCCGCCGCGTGATGGATCTTGGTCGCGATGGCATAGCTGCCCTTGGGCAGCCAGTCCACGTTGTCCAGTCCCTCGATGATATACATCTCCCAGAGCGGCCGGTTCATGTCGAGCGGGCGCGAATGGTAGCGGGCCATGTAAATGCAGAACTGGCGCCAGTCTCCCGGCTCCGGCAGCCGGCTGTGACGCACGTGACACTCGAGGTCGAAATGCTCGTCGTCGACCCAGTACGGGAAGTCGAGCTCCAGCGGCACCCTGACCAGCCGACGCTTGAACATCGGGCTCATATGCAAGCGGTTTTCGACGTGGGCGAGTATGTCCTTGAAGCGCACCACCTTGCCGTCGGGCACCGTCGACTGATCGAAGATCGAGATCGAGGTAAGGTGCGTCAGGTTGTCTTCCGACTCCAGGTAGAGAAATTGTGCGTCCTGGGGGCTCAGTTGATCCATGAAAACAACTCCTGGTTGATCTGCTTGCGCGCGGCCACGGCGACCAGGCCTACTGGCGCAAGGCTGCGAGATACAGCTGGCGTATCTCGGCAACGTGCTTGTCGATCGTCTCCACCGACCAGCTGCTGGTGTCCACCGGCCGCAGCACCTCGACGTGGACGGTGCCGGGATGGTAAAGGAAGTCGCCTTTCGGCTGCACGTCGCCGGAATTATGAATGACCACGGGCACGATGGGCACGCCGGCCTGCATCGCGAGGTGGAAGGCGCCTTTCTTGAAAGGCGCAAGCTTGTCCGTAATCGACCGCGTACCTTCCGGCGACAAGGCGACGGATTTGCCTTCCACGCGCATGGCGTCGACGAGCGGCGACATCGAGGCGATGGCGCTGGCGGTGTTCTTGCGGTCGATGAGCACGACGCCCGCCGCTTCGAGGACCCGCCCTATGATCGGGATGTCGCGGATCTCGCGTTTGCCCACGCCGGTTATGTCCCGGCGTAGTAATCGCGCCATGATCACGAGGTCGACGTTGCTCTGGTGGTTGAAGATAAAGACCGCGGGCCGGTTCGACCACAGGTGCTGTTCGCCATCGATCTTGAGGTTCAGCCCCAGCAGGGCGCTGGCAGTATCCGCAAACACCGACACCGAGAAGTTCAGGGCTTCACGCCTCGACCCGGTCAACGCCCAGATGGGCACACCCGCGATGAAGGAGCCGACGAGGCTAGCCGGCAGGAACAGTGAACGGACCCAGTCGGACGCGCGGGCCTTGCTGCGGCTGCCAAATCGGCGCACGGGCCAGCCGTGCTGCTCGGCGATGGTCGTCAGACGGGCATTCGGGTTCAACGGGCGTGGTTTGCCGACGCGCTGCAGGAGCTGGATATCGTCGTCACTGTCCGAGTAAAAGAAGCTTTCCGCAAGCTCGATGCCGTGTTTCGCCGCGAGGGCCTCGGCGGCTGCGACCTTGCCGTCCCCGAAACAGGTCGGGTGGATGACGGAGCCGGTGAAATAGCCTTTTTCGACCTCCAGTTTCGTGTGCAGCACGTGCTCGATGCCGAGGTCACGGGCTGCCGGCCGCACCTGGTAGATCGTCGCGGATGTGATGATCGCCACCGTGTGGCCTTTCCTGAGGTGCGCCTGGACCAGCGCGCGCGACTCGGGGTAGATCTGGCGGGCGATGTGTGACTCGAACAGTTCCTGCCCGAAGTTTGCATAGCTGTCTTCGCGGATTCCGCGCAGGAACTGGGATGCCGCGATCATCATCGCGGAAAAGCCCTTGTTGCCCACGCCGAAGCTGACCATGGCGCTGACCAGCTCGATCAGTTCCCGGGGCGACAGCGTGCCGCGCCTGACCTGCTCCTCGATGAAGGCAATGGCCGAATAGCCCGAAATCACGGTGCCATCGAAATCGAAGAAGGCACCGACCTGCGGGCCGTCGGGTGCTTGCAGCACTTCGGCGATGACGTCCTGGTGGGGCAGCATTTGGAATCTCCAGCGAGCCGTCAATTATACCGAACGTGATGAGCCAACACCCGCGGCACGGTTCTCGGTTTGTCCACTCGTCGAGGGCAGCAGCTGACTGCGCCGGGCGCCGTTGCGACTATCACGTGGCGGACTCTTGATTTTCCGATCAGAACGCGGCGAACTGAGCGCTACGGTGCTGTTGGAGATCCGGATATGAAGCTCATCGCCGTGCTAACGACCACCGAGAGCAGGGAGGAGGCCGAGAAGATCGCGACGTCCCTGGTAGAGCACAGGCTGGCAGCCTGCGCGCAGATCTCGGCAATCGAGAGCGTGTACAGCTGGAAGGGTCAGGTGCAGCAGGAGAGCGAGTACCGCCTGTTCATCAAGACGACCAGGGATCGCTACGCTGAAGTGGAAGCGGCGATCCTGGAACTTCATTCCTACGAGCTGCCGGCGATTTACGCGATCGAACTCGGACCTGTTTTCGAGCCATATACGAACTGGGTTGCGGAGAACGCGCGGACGCCCGCGTGACCGCTGATGCGGTTGACCGGGAGCGCCGGCCTCGAGGCCGGCGATTGCGCAGTGCGCCTACCATTCGCCGGCTGGCCGTCTATACTACGAGCAACGGCGCTGCGTAAGCGCGCGCCTGCAATTAAGACTAAAAGGGGTTAACCAATGAAAAAAACACTGACGCTGCTCGTTTCGGGCAGCCTGTTGCTCGGCTTCGGCTCGGCGATCGCGGATCAGCACGAGGAGGGTGAGAGTTCAGTCGGTCCGGCGACACCGCTGGAACTCTGGGCCTGCAAATACAACGACGGCAAGGGGCCGGCGGACCTGGATGCGGTTGCCGCCAAGTGGAATGCCTGGGCCGACGACCAGGGCTTCGAAGACTACGGCGCCTGGACCCTCGTGCCTTACTACGCGGGCCCCGATCAGGACTTCGACGTCCTGTGGCTGGGCGGGTCGGCCAGCGCGCAGGCGCTCGGCAAGGCGCAGGACACCTGGCTGGCCAAGGGCGGCAAGGTGATGGACGCTTTCAACGAGCTCTGGAACTGCGATGCGCATGCAAATTACGCGGTGTTGCGTTACAAGCAGCCGCCCGAGCGCGAGAATCCGGCGAACGTCGTCATCTCGTTTTCGGACTGCAATCTCTCCGAGGGTACCGCCTACGACGATTTCTCAGCGTCGTTGAGCGAATGGGGCAAGTACCGCGAAGAGCACGGTTCTACCTCGGGTATGTGGGTGTTCATGCCGGCGTACGGCGGTGGCGGCGAGGAGTTCGACTTCAAGGTCGTGGCCGCCTGGCAGAACCTGGAGGACCAGGGCACCGATTACGACCAGTACAGCAAGGAAGGCTGGAAGAAGGCCCGGGAACTCTTCGCCGGCAAGGCCAGCTGCGACTCGTCGCGCGTCTACCTGGCGACCAACCGGCGCATGACGTCCGGCGATGACGACTAGCCGTCTCCCGGCATAGAATCGGATGCGGCGGGCTCGACCCGCCGCATTTGATTCAGGAGCGAGATGGACGCGAGCGAATTCGAAGAGGTGGTCTTCGAGGCGATGGACCGCCTTCCCGACTGGGTGCACGAGGCGCTGGACAACATCCAGGTCATGGTGCTGGACGAGGCGGACGACGAGCTCGACCCTGAGGGCGAGGGCCTGCTCGGTTTGTATGTCGGCACGCCGCTCCCCGAGCGAGGTGTCGAGTATGCGGGCGAACTTCCCGACGTGGTCTATATCTTCCGCGCGCCGCATCTCGAGCTGCGATTACCCCATGACGAGCTTCGCGACGAGATCGCAAAGACCCTGATCCACGAGATCGCCCACTATTTCGGCATCGACGACGACCATCTCGAGGACATCGGTTGGGGCTGAGCACCAGCGCAACCGGCGTCCGTATTTGCCTCGATTGCGGCTCTGCATTCATGCGCTATGGTAGCTATTGAGTTTCGTGCCGGCTGTGGCGCAAGGAGGAGGTAGGCATGTCAACCGTCAACTTTCTGGTCGTTGCGGCCCTGGTCGCCACGCTGGTGGTGCTCTGGATGGGCCTCAGGTCCATGGCCCGCGGCGGCGCGTACGACAAGGAACACGCCGAGAAATTCATGTGGGAGCGGGTCGCGCTGCAGGCGCTGGTGGTGGTTCTGCTGGTTGCCGCGACGATCATCCTGAATTTGGAGGGCTGAGTGTGTGCCGGCAGGAGGCCTGCCGCTTCAGGCCTTTTCGGGATAGCCGGATCCGAATTCACCGCGAGCCAGGGAACCTCATCGCGCCCCGTAGGAGCGGCCCATGGCCGCGAACCGGCGCCGGGACGCGCCCCTACAACGCGTCGTAGAACGCCTCGATCTTCCTGCGCTCGGCCGCGTCGGGCATGCGGCCGTGGCCGGCCAGCATGTTGTCCTCGACATGATGGACCTTGGTCATGCCGGGGATTGCAACGGTTGCGGCCGGGTGTGACAGCGCGTACTTGAGCAGCAGCTGCGCCCAGCTGTCGCAGTCGAATTCGCGGGCCCAGTCCGGCACGGGCCGGTCGCCGACGGCCTTGAAGATGCGGCCGCCGCCGAAGCCGCGGTTGATCATGACTGCCATGCCGCGGTCCTTCGCCAAGGGCATCAGCCTTTCCGCCGACGCGCGCTGCTCGACCGAATAATTCAGCTGCACGAAGTCGAGTTCTTCCTGGCGCATCACCTGCTCGAACTCTCCGTACTGGCCCTCGCGCGAGGTCGTGATGCCGATGTAACGGATGCGGCCTTCGGCTTTCCAGTCACGCATGACGGCGAGCGCCTCGCGCCAACCCAGCAGGTTATGCACCTGCATCAGGTCGAAGGTCTCGGTCCTGAGCTTGCGCTGCGAGTCCCTCATCTGTGCGTCCGTCGCCTCGGCGCCGGCATCGCGATCGGCCTTGGTTGCGATGAACAGTTTGTCCCTGATGCCGAGATCGGCGATCAGGTCGCCGAGCACGGATTCCGATGTGCGGTACATCGGCGCCGTATCGATCACGGTGCCGCCCATCTCGGCGAACCGCTGCAGCGCAACGCGCAGCGGGGCGCGGGCTTCGGGAGATGCGTCGACCCCGTAACGGTTGGTGCCGAGGCCGATGACCGGGATGAGCTCGCCCGAGGACGGGATCGCCCGCCTCGTCATTTCGCCGGGTCCCGCAACGGCCGTGCCGCCGCCGACGGCCAGCGCCGTGGCCAGGCCCAGTCCTGCTTTATTGAACGCTCGTCTCGTCAATGTCATGGCTTTCCTCCATCGGCCCCGGATAATACCGTATCATTCGGACACCGAATGCTGCGGCAGGTTCGACATGCCAGGACTGTACTTCGAAGAATTCTCGGTCGGCCAGCGCTTCGAGCACCCGATCCGAAGGACCGTGACCGAGGCCGATAACGTGCTGTTCACGACGCTGACGCACAACCCGGCGGCGCTGCACCTCGACGCCGAGTACATGAAGAACACGGAGTTCGGCCGCCCCCTCGTCAACAGCTACTTCACGCTGGGCCTGATGGTCGGCATCTCGGTCAACGACACCACGCACGGCACCACCGTAGCCAATCTCGGCATGGACGAGGTGCGCTTTCCGAAGCCGTTGTTCCCGGGTGATACCGTGCGGGTCGAGACCGAGGTCGTGGCCACGCGGGCGAGCAAGTCGCGACCCGACAACGGCATCGTTACGTTCGTGCATCGAGCCTTCAACCAGCAGGGTGACCTCGTCGCCGAGTGCAAACGCTCGGCGCTGATGCTCCGGAAGCCATGAACCGCAGCTACCTCTTCGTGCCCGCGGACAGTGAGCGGAAGATGAAGCGTGCCGCGCAGGTTGGCGCCGATGCGCTGATCCTCGACCTGGAGGACTCGGTCGCGCCCGCGGCACGGCCCGAGGCGCGCGAGCTCGCGCGCCGGTTCCTCGAGGGCCACGACGGGGTCTGGGTACGTATCAACCCGATCGACACCGACGACGCCGTTGCCGATCTCGAGGCGGTCGTTCCGGCCGCGCCGGCCGGCATACTGCTGCCCAAGGCGCGCTCCGCCGCCGATGCCGACGCGCTTGCGGAGCGGCTTGCGGGGCTCGAGTCGGCCAACGGCCTCGAGGCAGGGTCGACCAGAATCATCGTGCTGTGCACCGAGCGGCCCGAGGCGCTGTTCACGCTCGGCACTTACCGGGATGCCACACCGCGGCTCGCCGGACTCAGCTGGGGTGCCGAGGACCTCGGTGCCGCCGTCGGCGCCTCGGCGCGGCGTGACGAGGAGGGCAACTGGCTGCCGCCTTACGCGACCGCCCGGTCGCTGTGCCTTTTCGCGGCCGCGGCTGTGGAAGTCGCGGCGATAGATACGGTCTATACGGATTTTCGCGACCTCGATGGTTTGGCACGCTTTGCGGCAAATGCGAGACGTGACGGCTTCTCCGGCATGCTCGCCATCCATCCCGACCAGGTCGAGGTCATCAACCGCGCATTCGTGCCGACCGCCGCGGAGGTCGAACGGGCAGAGCGCATCGTGGCGCTGTTCGCGGCAAACCCGGGCACAGGCACTCTCGGATTGGATGGCGAGATGATCGACAGGCCGCATCTCGTGCAGGCGGAACGAATCCTGCAGCTCGCCAGGCGGCTGGCTGCTCTCTAGTAATAACAGAAGGTCTTGAGTAATGAGTGACATCTTTCCCGTTAGCGAGGAGACAAAGGCGCGCGCGCTGATAGACAAGGCGGGCTACGACGAGCTGTACGCACGCTCCGTCGAGGACAACGAGGCGTTCTGGGCCGAGCAGGCGCAGCGCATCGACTGGATCAAGCCGTTCACCCAGGTCAGGGACGTTTCCTTCGGCAAGGACGATCTGCACATCAAGTGGTTCTACGACGGCACGCTGAATGCCTGCTACAACTGCGTCGACCGACACCTCGATTCGAAGGCGGACGATGTCGCGATCATCTGGGAAGGCGATGATCCTGCCCGGGATCTGAAGATCACCTACGGCGAGTTGCACGGGCGCGTCTGCAAGTTCGCGAACGCCCTCAAGGCGCTCGGTGCGAAGAAGGGCGACCGGATCACGCTGTACATGCCGATGATCCCGGAAGCGGCGATCGCGATGCTCGCCTGCGCCCGCATTGGCGCGATCCACTCGGTCGTGTTCGGCGGTTTCTCACCCGACGCCCTGGCAGGGCGCATCATCGACTGCGAGTCGAACATCGTCGTGACGGCCGACCAGGGCTTGCGCGGTGGCAGGGTCGTGCCGCTAAAGGCCAATGTCGACGCGGCGGCGCAAAATCCCGAAGTGACGACGCTCGAAAACGTTCTGGTCGTTCGCAATACCGGCGCCGACATCGACTGGGTCGAGGGCCGCGATGCCTGGCTGCATGAACTCGAGGAGCGCGTCGATGCCGACTGCCCCTGCGAAGAAATGGCGGCCGAGGACCCGCTGTTCATCCTCTATACGTCCGGTTCGACCGGCAAGCCCAAGGGTGTGCTGCACACGACGGGCGGCTACATGGTTTATGCGGCGCTGACACACGAATACGTGTTCGACTACCATCCCGGCGACGTCTACTGGTGCACCGCCGACGTCGGCTGGGTGACCGGGCATAGCTATATCGTGTACGGGCCGCTCGCCAACGGCGCCATCACGCTGATGTTCGAAGGCGTGCCGAACTACCCCAGCTCGTCGCGCTTCTGGGAGGTGTGCGACAAGCACGCGGTCAATATCTGCTACACGGCGCCCACGGCGATCCGGGCACTGATGCGCGAAGGGGACGACCCGGTCAAGAAAACCTCGCGCAAGAGCCTGCGACTGCTGGGCTCGGTGGGTGAGCCGATCAATCCCGAGGCGTGGAGCTGGTACCACGACGTCGTCGGTGGGGGCCGCTGTCCGATCGTGGATACCTGGTGGCAGACGGAAACGGGCGGCATCCTGATCACGCCGCTGCCGGGGGCGACCGACCTCAAGCCCGGCTCGGCGACGAAGCCGTTTTTCGGCGTGCAGCCGGCGATCGTCGACGGTGAGGGCAAAGTGCTCGACGGCGCCGTGGAGGGCAACCTGATCATCACCGACAGCTGGCCCGGCCAGATGCGGACGGTCTATGGCGATCACCAGCGCTTCATCGAGACCTACTTCTCGACCTTCGAAGGCAGCTATTTCACCGGCGACGGCGCGCGCCGCGACGAGGACGGCTATTACTGGATCACCGGTCGCGTGGATGACGTCCTGAACGTCTCCGGGCACCGCATGGGTACGGCCGAGGTCGAGAGCGCTCTCGTCGCTCACGAGCATGTCGCCGAGGCCGCCGTGGTCGGCTACCCGCACGAGATCAAGGGACAGGGCATCTACGCCTACGTGACCTTGATGGAAGGCGTCGAGCCGACCGACGAGTTGCGGGCGGAGTTGCAGCAGTGGGTGCGCAAGGACATCGGCCCGATCGCCAAGCCGGACCTGATCCAGTGGGCGCCGGGTCTGCCCAAGACGCGTTCGGGCAAGATCATGCGGCGCATCCTGCGCAAGGTGGCGGCCGATGACTACGGGGAGCTGGGCGATACGTCGACGCTCGCGGACCCGGGTGTTGTCGACGACCTGATCGAGAACCGGCAGAACCGCACCGGCTGAGCCGGGTCAGGCTTTCGCCCGGTCGACCGGCTCCTCGGGGGTCTCGTCGAAGTCGCCAGCGCTCAGGTCTTCGTTGGCGACATCCTCTACGGCGAGGTTGTCCTCGAGATCCTCGATGGCATCGTCATCGAGTTGCAGTGCCGGTAATTCGGTGGGCGTATCGCCGATATGGTCCTGGGACGCCTCGGCGTTATGGGCGAGTTCGTCCTGGTTGAGGATGACGGTCGATTTGAAGCTGACGTCCGTTCCGAGGCGCTTGTACTCGGCGATCTGGCGCTCGTAAGCGGTGACGAACTCCTCGGCATACATCTGCGGGAAACGGCCGCCGCCTTTCTCGGTCAGGATCGGGTACAGGTCGCCGTACATGTCCCAGTACTTCTTCTTGTTCGCGAACTTCGTCAGGAAGCTGCTGCCGAGCGAACGGTCGAAACCTTCCTTGAGTTCGTCCGGGTCGAAGCGGTCGGCAAATTCCTTGAATGAGCGGTCCATCGCATCCAGCAGGGCGTCCTGGTGAAAGAGCAGGTCACGGCAGACTTCGCGCACGGCGTCGCGCGGCCCGAGGTATTCGCCCTCTTTGCCGACGAGCAGCTGCATGATCGAGTCCTTCACGTTGGCGGACAGCTTGATCGGGTTGTTGTGCCGCGGCAGCACGGTCGTCTGGTCGAGGCGGAAGGCGTTCTTCATATTGGCCCGGCTGGCGAGCAGCTGGGTCACGCCCTCGACGAATTCGCGCATCACCTCGCCGGCGTTCTGCATCAGGCCGCCGAGGTCGGTCGAAGGATGCAGTTCCGAACGGCTGATGCCCAGTCCGTCGAGGAATGAGTCCAGCAGGTCGGTCGCGACAAGGTCCGCCTCCTTGAGCGGCTTGGGCTCGACGGGGCCCGCTTCCATCGCTTCCTCGACGATCTCGGCCGCATGATCGGCGACGCCGGTGTCGGTTGGGCTGCCGAACAGCGCCGACTGAAATTCGTCGTCGCCGGTAATCTCCTCCTCGTCGAGGAGCAGCATGCCGGTCTTCAGATGATCTTCCTCGACCAGCGAGGCGGCGTGTTCGTTGATCGAGTTGGACGGGTCGGCCACCGGCATCTCCAGGCTCTCGCCGGAGTCGATCGAGACCACGATCTCGAAGTCGCCCAGGCGAATCCGGTCGCCGTTGAACAGCCGCTGGGGCTTGTCCCTGCCGAGCGGCTCGCAGTCACCGTTCAGGTAGACACCGTTGGAACTCGTATCCATCAGGTAATAGATGCCGCCGCGGAAGTCGATCGTGGCGTGGCGCCCCGAGATATAGCGATCCGGGTCCGGCAGGATCCAGTCATTCTGCAGGGAACGGCCGATCGTCCCACCTTCCTCGCGGAAGATGTGCACGGCGTCGTCGCCCACGAGCTCGCGATGCTCCGATACGATTTCGAGTTGCAGTGGCATGACAGGTGAATAGTGCAAATAATCAAGCCCCTACGCTGATACCTAGTTCACATAAAACAGGATTCGTGGGCTATTTCTGCGTGGCTTGATATGCGTCAAGGGGCCCATATATGCAGAATTCCGATTACCCGCACTGTTAAACTGGCGGCGCTGGAGGTCTTCGCGAGTCTATGAGCAAGAAAACCCTTTACCGAGTCGTGTTTGCGAGCCAGGGGCAGATCTACGAGGTCTATGCCCGCGAGGTCGGCCACGGCGCAATGTTCGGCTTCATCGAGATCGAGCAGCTCGTCTTCGGCGAGCGCACGAGCGTGGTCGTCGACCCGACCGAGGAAAAAATCAAGTCCGAATTCGAGGGCGTCACGCGCACCTACCTGCCCATGCACGCGATTATCCGCATCGACGAAGTGGAAAAGCACGGCGTCAGCAAGATCTCCAAGGCCGAGGGCAACGTCGCCCAGTTCCCGATCCCCATGTACACGCCCGGAGACTCGAAGAAGTAGGCAGCCTTGCAGCGGCATCGCACTGCGGTATGATCGCGGCTGGCACTCACAGGGTTTCGAAAAGGCCGCAGCAGCTTGTCAAGACCAGCGACTGACCCGGTTTCCGGGCCTCACACCGATCTGCTGGAGCTACCCGGCCAGCGGGCGCTGTCGGGTTTCCGCCTGGAGAAATTGCTGCGAGCCCTTAAGGCCCGTGACGAGCGCGTCAAAACGGTCGACGCCCGCTACAGCTACTTCCTTGCCCTGACTGACCGGCTGTCGGCCGAACAGAAGCGGCGCCTCGATGCCTTGCTGCTCTCCGACGAGCCGCCGCACAAACTGAAGCGGTCCGCCAGGACCGTGTTCGCCGTGCCCCGCCCCGGCACGATTTCGCCCTGGTCGAGCAAGGCCACGGATATCATCCTTGCCTGCGACATCGATGCCGTGCAGCGGGTCGAGCGAGGTATCTGCTACGGGCTGGAATTCGGATCCGGCGTCAGCGAGGCCGACGTGCGCGCGCTGGGCGTGGAGTTGCATGACCGCATGACGGAGGTGCTGCTCGAGAACGCCGAGGAGGCGTATGCGCTGTTCGAGGCCCACGAGCCGCAGGCGCTGACGACGGTCGATCTCGCCGGTGGCGGCCGCGAGGCGCTGGTCGTGGCGAACGAGGCGCTCGGCCTCGCGTTGTCCGACCAGGAGATCGACTATCTCGTCGACAACTACGCGCGGCTCGAGCGGAATCCGAGCGATGCGGAGCTCATGATGTTCGCGCAGGCGAATTCCGAGCACTGCCGGCACAAGATCTTCAACGCAGAGTGGGTGATCGACGGCGAGGAGCAGCAGGAACGGCTGTTCGGCATGATCAAGTCAACGACCGAGGCGAGCCCGGCAGGCGTCATTTCGGCCTATTCCGACAATGCCGCCGTGATCGAGGGCTGGCAGGGCGCCCGCCTGCTGCCCGATCCCGAGAATCGCGAGTACCGCTACTGCGACGAGCCGGTCCACATCCTGATGAAGGTGGAGACCCACAATCACCCGACGGCGATTTCCCCGTTTCCGGGCGCCGCGACCGGATCGGGAGGTGAGATCCGCGACGAGGGCGCGACCGGGCTCGGCGCGAAGCCGAAGGCGGGGCTGACCGGTTTCACGGTCTCGCACCTGCGCATCCCGGGTTTCGCACAGCCCTGGGAGATCGACTTCCCGCACCCGGAGCGCATGGCGTCCCCGCTGGAGATCATGATCGAGGGCCCGATCGGCGGCGCCGCCTTCAACAATGAATTCGGCAGACCCAACCTGCTCGGCTACTTCCGGACCTGTGAGATGGCCGTGCCGGGCCTGCCGGACAACGAGATTCGCGGCTATCACAAGCCGATCATGATCGCGGGCGGCGTCGGCAACGTGCGCGAGGAGCACGCGCAAAAGATCGACGTGCCCGTCGGTGCCCGGGTCGTCATCATCGGCGGGCCCGCGATGCTGATCGGGCTCGGCGGCGGCGCGGCATCGAGTCTTGCCAGCGGCACGAGCAGCGAGGAACTGGACTTCGCGTCGGTGCAGCGCGGCAACCCCGAGATCCAGCGCCGCGCGCAGGAAGTGATCGATCGCTGCTGGCAGATGGGCGAGAACAACCCGATCCTGCTGATCCACGACATCGGCGCCGGCGGCCTCTCCAATGCCGTGCCCGAGGCCGTCGATCACAGCAAGCACGGTGCTGTCGTGGAATTGCGCGACGTCGACAACGCCGAACCCGGCATGTCGCCGATGGGCATCTGGTGCAACGAGGCCCAGGAACGCTACGTCCTGATCATCGGCGAGGAACGTCTCGCCGAATTCGAGGCCATCTGCGCCCGCGAGCGCTGCCCGGTCTACGCCATTGGCTCACTCACCGACGACGGCCGGCTCGTCGTGAACGATCGCGAGTTCGGCAATCGCGCGGTCGACATGCCGATGGACATGCTGCTCGGCAATCCGCCGAAAATGAAGCGGGACGTGGAACGGGTTCAGCGCACCGAACTCGAGCTCGATCTCTCGGGCATCGAGCTCCAAGAGGCGGCGCTGCGCGTGCTGCGCTTTCCCGCTGTCGCGGACAAGTCGTTCCTCGTGCACATCGGTGACCGGACCGTCGGCGGGCTGAGCGTTCGCGACCAGCTGGTCGGGCCCTGGCAGGTGCCGGTCAGCGACGTTGCGATCACGTCAACCGGCTTCGACGGGATTACGGGCGAGGCCATGGCAATGGGCGAGCGCACCCCGCTCGCCACGCTGAACGCGCCGGCATCGGGCCGCATGGCCGTGGCCGAGGCCGTTACCAATATCGCGGCGGCGCCGATCGAGGACATTCGCAAGATCCGGCTGTCGGCCAACTGGATGGCCGCGGCCGGTCATCCGGGCGAGGATGCGAACCTGTTCGACACGGTCAAGGCGGTCAGCGCCGAACTCTGCCGCGACCTCGGCATCGCCATCCCCGTCGGCAAGGACTCGCTGTCCCTGCGGGCGCGCTGGCAGGAAGGGGAGAACGAGTACAACGTCGTCGCGCCGGTCTCTCTGATCGTGTCGGCCTTTGCGCCCGTCAGCGATGTGCGGCGGCACCTGACCCCGCAGCTGCGCGCGACGAATGAGCCCAGCTACCTGTTGCTGCTCGACCTCGGCGAGGGCAGGAACCGGCTAGGGGGCTCCTGCCTCGCCCAGGCGTATGCGCGAGCCGGAGGCGAGGCGCCCGATCTCGAGCGTGCAGACCTGCTGAAGGCGTTTTTCGCAGCAGTCCAGGAGCTCAACGAGCGGGACATGTTGCTCGCCTACCACGACCGGAGCGACGGAGGCCTGCTGGCGACCGTTGCCGAAATGATATTCGCGAGCCGGCTCGGGGTGACGCTGCAGCTGGAGGGCTCGAAGCGCGAACTGCTCGCGACGCTGTTCAGCGAGGAAGCCGGCGCCGTAGTGCAGGTCGCCAAGAACAAGCTGACCCAGGTGCAGATGATCCTGGACCGGACGGGGGCCAGGGCCAGCGCCATCGGCCGTGTCGAAAACAACGGTTTGCTGACCGTCCGCAGCGGCGAGAGGACGGTGCTGGTGCTCGATCGCAAGACGATGCAGCGTGAGTGGTCTGCCGTCAGCTACCGGGTACAGGCGTTACGGGATAACCCGGCCACCGCACGCGAAGAATATGACCGGATCCTGGACGACGCGGACCCAGGGCTCAATGTGCGCCTGAGCTTCGATCCCGCCGACGACATCACGCGGCCCCTCAAGGGCGGGGCCAAGCCACGCGTCGCAGTGTTGCGCGAGCAGGGTGTCAACAGCCAGTACGAGATGGCGGCTGCGTTCATGCGCGCCGGCTTCAGCGCGGTGGACGTGCACATGAGCGACCTGCTCGAGGGCAGGGACAGCCTCGAGAATTACCAGGGTATCGTCGCCTGCGGCGGCTTTTCCTTCGGCGACGTGCTCGGCGCCGGCGGCGGCTGGGCGAAGTCGGTGCTTTACCACTCGCGGACGCGCGACCAGTTTGCCGAATTCTTCACACGCGGTGATACGTTCGCCCTTGGCGTGTGTAACGGCTGCCAGATGCTGTCACACCTGCGGGACCTGATCCCGGGTGGGGACAGCTGGCCACGCTTCCTGCGCAACAAGTCCGAGCAGTTCGAGGCGCGGCTGAGTCTCGTCGAGGTCCTGGAGAGCCCGTCGATCTTCCTGACCGGAATGGCGGGGTCGCGCATGCCGATCGCCACCTCGCACGGCGAGGGGCGAGTGTCGTTCCGCAGCGATGAAGACCGGTTCCTCGCCTCGCACATGATCGCGGCGCGCTACGTGGACAATTACGGCAAGGTGGCGGACACCTATCCGGCGAACCCTAACGGCTCGGTCGACGGGATCTGTGCGCTGTCCAACGACGACGGTCGAATTACGATCATGATGCCTCACCCGGAACGGGTTGCGCGGACGACGCAGAACTCCTGGCACCCGGACGAGTGGGGCGAGGACGGGCCGTGGCTGCGCCTGTTCCGCAACGCCAGGGTGGCGGTCGGATGAGTACGCAAGAAAAACCCGAGGTCGGCTGGCCCCGGCTCCTGCTCAGGGAGCACCCGGCGCTGATCCTGTCCGGGCTCTACATCTCGGCGTCGGTGATAGGCATGTTCTATTCCTGGGCTTACCTGCGCCGCTTCGGGATCAATGTCTTCAACTACGCCGCGATCAGTGACTTCCTGTTGGCGTCACTCAAGGAGCCCCTGACCTGGGCCATCGTCTTCCTGGCGCTACTGCTGATTGCATGGGATAACGCGGCGAGCCGGCGCGTTGAGCAGAAGTCCAGCCGCAGATGGTTGCGCTGGTATGGTTCCCGGCGTTATCGATTCATAAATAACTTCGTTGCGCTCTACGTGGTTTTCCTCTTCCTGTATCTGTACGCGGACTTCCGCGCCGACGATACGCGCGAGGGGGAGGGCAAGATAGTGACGGTGAGTTTCGCCGACGACAGCGCCGCGATCAGCGCGCTACTGCTGGGCACGACCAGTCAGTTCGTGTTCCTGTACGACGCGGCTGCGGGCCACGTGGGTGTTCACCCAATCGAAAATATTCATTCGATATCGTTCGCAGCGCCCGACTAGGGTTCAGGCCGACGAGGCGACGTCGTTGCGGCCCTCCTGGACGAAGAAGCGCCGGACCTTGATGGCGCGGGTGAGTTTGCCGCGCCTGACGAAGCACTGGTAGAACATGTCCTTCAGCACCTCGAGCAGGATGCCGGCCTGGGAGCGATTCAGCAGGGGCAGGTTCTCCTCCTCGCTCGTCTCGAACAGGATGGCCTTGATGGGCGCGAAGCTCTCGTCGTCGATGCCGGCGATATCCTGCGCGATCATGACCTCTTCGAAAGCCCGCAACTTGCCGCCTTCGCCCATGGCGGCAAAGGCGCTCGCAGCCGACCTGCGGCACATAGAGGCAAACGCGTTGAAGCTATTGCCCGAGTAACAGGCGAGCGCTTCGCGAAACATGATCTCGGTGTGCTTCGGCAGGTAGCCGAAATCGAAGCGTTCCTTCGGCCGCTCCAGCTCGATGAAGTTGCGATACAGCTCGACCTGGTTGTCGCGAAATTCCTTGACCGCGAAGCGCAGGAAGACGGGGGCCTTGCAGGCATCGCAGCGATAGACGAGGCCGACGTGCTTCGGCCGGTGTTCGAGGACGTCATCCGCGTGCGGGACGGACTCGGGGCTCATGTGGGCGTAGACGCCACAATACGGGCACTCGAGCCCGACCTGCTCGTCATCGTCGAGCAGCAACCCCTGATCTCTTTCCAGAACAATCGCCATGTTCGCTCTTTATTATTGGTGCCGGACAGGCCGGCACGACCAGTATGCACCATGCCGCCGATACCGCCAGCAGTGGTTGACATAATGCCGCAATCATTCCGCCCGCCGGCGGCCACGCCTCCTAGGTACCGAGACGCTTGTATTTTATGCGATGCGGATTGTCGGCGTCGGCGCCGAGCCGGCGGTGCCTGTCGGCCTCGTAGTCCGCATAGTTGCCCGCAAACCAGGTCACCTCGGAGTTGCCCTCGAAAGCCAGGATATGCGTTGCGATCCGGTCGAGGAACCAGCGGTCATGGGAGATCACGACGGCCGAGCCCGGGAACTCCAGCAGCGCCTGCTCGAGGGCCCGCAAGGTTTCGACGTCGAGGTCATTGGTCGGCTCGTCGAGCAGGAGCAGGTTGCCCCCGGATTTCAGCGTCTTGGCAAGATGCACCCGGTTGCGCTCGCCGCCCGAGAGCAATCCGATCTTCTTTTGCTGCTCGGCGCCGCGGAAATTGAAGCGGCCCACATAGGCCCGTGACGAGGTCTCGTAGTTGCCGACCTTGATGATGTCGAGGCCGTCCGATATCTCTTCCCAGACCGTCTTGCTGTCATCCAGGCTGTCGCGCGACTGGTCGACACTCGCGAGCTGGACCGTGTCGCCGAGCCGGATCGTCCCGGAATCGGGTTGTTCCTCGCCCGTGATCATCCGGAAAAATGTCGTCTTGCCGGCGCCGTTCGGGCCGATCACGCCAACGATCCCGCCGGGCGGCAGCTGCAGACTCAGCCCGTCGATCAGCAGCTTGTCGCCGAAGCCTTTCCGCAGGTCATTGACCTCGATTACGACATCGCCTAGCCGGGGGCCGGGCGGGATATAGATCTCGTTGGTTTCGTTACGCTTCTGGTAGCTCTGCGACGCAATTTCCTCGAACTGCCTCAGGCGGGCCTTGGATTTTGCCTGCCTGGCCTTGGGGTTCGAGCGCACCCACTCGAGCTCGATCTGCATGGCCTTCTGCCGCGCTTTCTCGGTGGCCTCCTCGGTCTGCAGGCGTCTTTCTTTCTGCTCCAGCCAGGAGGAGTAGTTGCCTTCCCACGGTATGCCGTGGCCGCGATCGAGCTCCAGGATCCAGCCGGCCACGTTGTCGAGGAAGTAGCGGTCATGGGTGACCGCGATGACCGTGCTCGGGTATTCGTCGAGGAAGCGCTCGAGCCAAGCCACCGACTCCGCGTCGAGGTGGTTGGTCGGCTCGTCGAGCAGCAGCATGTCGGGCTGCGACAACAGCAGCCGGCAAAGCGCGACGCGCCGCTTCTCGCCGCCGGAGAGCCTGGTCACGTCCGCGTCCCAAGGTGGCAGCCGGAGCGCGTCCGCGGCGATCTCGAGCTTGCGTTCCAGTTCCCACGCACCCGCGGCGTCGATCGCGTCCTGCAGTTTGCCCTGTTCTTCGAGCAGGGCATTCATCTCGTCGTCGCTCATGGGCTCGGCAAATTTCATGCTGATCTCGTTGAAGCGCTCGACGAGCGCGATCGTCTCGGCAACACCTTCCTCGACGTTGCCGCGCACGTCCTTCGACGGATCGAGCTCGGGTTCCTGCGGCAGGTAGCCGACCTTGATGCCGGGCTGGGGCCTCGCCTCGCCGTCGAACTCCTTGTCGATGCCGGCCATGATGCGCAGCACTGTGGACTTGCCCGCGCCGTTGAGGCCGAGGACGCCGATCTTGGCGCCCGGGAAGAAAGAAAGGGAAATATCCCGAATGATGAACCGTTTCGGGGGCACGACCTTGGCCACCCGGTTCATCGTATAAATATATTGCGCCATCAGCGATTCACGTCGGTTGAAGAGCGCGCATTATCGGGCAAGTGCGGTGGGCGGCGTCAAGCCTCGGGCAGCAGGGTGCCTCAGGCGGCCTCGAGGAATACGCAGTTGCGCCCGGCGAGCTTGGCCGCATACAGCGCCGCGTCGGCTCGCTCGATGAGCATGTCCACGGTGTCGGTCGGCCGGGCCTGGGCGATACCGAGGCTCAGGCTGATGCGGATGCTGGCGCTGCGATAGTGGATTGCATCGGCAGAGATATGGGCCCGGACCCTCTCGGCAACTTCCGCGGCCGTCTCGATAGCCGTGTCCTGGAGCACGAACAGGAATTCCTCGCCGCCGTAGCGGCCGATCTCGTCGCCCGCCCTCGCTGCCGAGATCATCCGCGCCGCGACGATCCGCAGGACATGGTCGCCGACGAGATGGCCGTGGGTGTCGTTGACGTGCTTGAACTGGTCGAGGTCCGCCATGATGACGCAGAGCGGCGGCCCCTCTTTCTGGGCCTCGGTGAGCGCGTCGTCGAGGAGCGTCCGCGTGTACGAGTGATTGTGCAGGTCCGTCAGCCAGTCGGTAATCGCCAGCCGGCGCAGGCGCTCGGTCTCGCCGCGTTCGCTGCGCAGTGTGTCTTCGAGGCCCAGGACCTCATAGTGGCAGTAAGCCTCGGCAGCAAGCGACAGGTCGAGCGACGTGATCTTGAGAATGAAGTGGAGTAGCGCTGCGAAGCGTTCGGTGTCCTGGCGTATGTCGTCGGGTATGTGTTGGATCAGCAGGCTCTGCAGGGTCCGCATCGCGCTGTGGTACAGGCTCTGCGGTACGCCGAGGCGGTTGTGCGCGACGCCGACACGCAGCCGTTCCTCGAAGTACTCGCGGCTCCGGTGGTTCACGCCCAGCGTCAACAGGTACTGCGTGAGCGTCTGTCGCAACCGGTCGAGGTTCGTGTCTCCGTCAACGATAGTGCGAAACTGCTCGAGCTGGAGCAGTGTCTCCACGAAGTTGCCGATGATCAGTTCGATGCCCGGGCGAATGACCTGCTGCTGCAAGGCATTGCCGAGCACGACCGAGTCCTCGCCGGCGAGGCCGACGATTCCCAGTCTCCGCATCACCGTGTCGCTGTCGAAGCCACGGTGTTCGCACTGTGTCAATGCCATAACCAGCTTGCCCCGATCGTGCCGGCCATGCGCCAGAGTACGATTAGCCTATGGGCGCCGCACCCGTGCTGGCAATTCGTGCTAGTACTTACACCAGGGGCTTGTGATCGCGAGGTACTCGGGTATGCTGCGAGGGTGCCTTTACAGACCGGTTTCTGATGAGCGATCCAGTATTGGTATACCGAGGTGCCGAACTGGCCCGCTATGGCTTCGGCGATCCGCATCCCTTTGGCCTGGATCGACACGACGTGTTCCAGGACGAGCTGGCGATCGCCGGGCTCGACGCCGGCATCGCCTACGCCGAACCGGCGTCGGCGACTGTCGACGATCTGCTGCTCTTCCATACCGCTGACTACATCGACAAAGTGTCGCGCATGTCGGCCGAGGGACGGGGCTATCTCGACGAGGGCGACACACCGGCCTTGCCCGGTATTTTCGAAGCTGCATCGAACGTGGTCGGCACGGCGATGGCTGCCGCGGACGCGATCATGCAGGGAACGGCAATGCGCGCGTTCGTGCCGATTGCCGGTTTGCACCATGCGGGCCGGGGGCATGCTGCCGGCTTCTGCGTTTTCAACGACTGCGGTGTCGTCGTCGAATACCTGCGCAGGCAGTACGGACTGCAGCGCATCGCTTACATCGACATCGACGCCCATCACGGGGACGGCGTGTTCTACGGTTTCGAGGACGATCCTGACCTGATCTTTGCCGACATTCACGAAGACGGCCGTTTCCTGTACCCGGGCACCGGCGCCGCCGGGGAAACCGGCAAGGGCCGGGCACGGGGCACCAAGCTGAATATCCCGATCGCGCCGGGCGCCGATGACGACGATTTCCGGGCGGCCTGGCGGGTTGCCGAGGATTACATCGATGCTGCCCGGCCGGAGTTCATCCTGCTCCAGGCAGGGGCCGACAGCCTCGAGGGCGACCCGATCACGCATCTCTGTTACAGCGAAGAGGCGCATGCCGAGGCGGCGGCCGCATTGTGCCGGCTGGCGGACAAGCACTGCGATGGGCGGATCATCGGCACGGGCGGGGGCGGCTATAATCGGCGCAACCTCGCCCGCGCCTGGACCCGCGTCGTGCAGTCCTTTGTCGAGGCAACCTAAACCAGTATCATCGCGACTTTTGCACGCCAGCCACTCACCGGAGACCCTGCCCGATGTCAGACAGTTCCACGTTGATCAACAGCTACGATCCCGATCTCGCCAAGGCGATGGCCGCCGAAGAACGCCGACAGGAAGAACATGTGGAGCTGATTGCCTCGGAGAACTACGCGAGCAAACTGGTCATGGCGGCGCAGGGCAGCGTGCTGACGAACAAGTATGCCGAGGGCTACCCGGGCAAGCGCTACTACGGGGGCTGCGAGTTCGTCGATGAGGTCGAGGCGCTCGCGATCGAGCGCGCCAAGCAACTCTTCGGCGCCGACTACGCCAACGTGCAGCCGCACTCGGGTTCGCAGGCGAACGCGGCCGCCTACATGGCGCTGCTCGAACCCGGTGACACGATCCTCGGCATGAGCCTCGCCGAAGGCGGCCACCTGACCCACGGCTCCAAGGTCAACTTCTCGGGCCGTTTGTTCAATGCCGTCCAGTACGGCCTCGTCCATGAGACGGGCCTGATCGACTATGACCAGGTCGAGGCCCTTGCGAACGAGCACAAGCCGAAGATGATCATCGGTGGTTTCTCGGCGTATTCGCGCGTCGTCGACTGGCAGCGGTTTCGCGACATCGCGGACGCCGTCGGCGCTTACCTGCTGGTCGACATGGCGCACGTGGCCGGGCTCGTTGCGACGGGGCACTACCCGAACCCGGTCCCGATCGCCGACGTGGTGACGACCACCACGCACAAGACGCTGCGCGGCCCGCGCGGCGGGCTGATCCTCGCGAAAAAGAACGACGAGCTGACCAAGAAATTCAATTCGCTGGTGTTCCCGGGTACGCAGGGCGGGCCCCTGATGCACATCATCGCCGCCAAGGCCGTGGCGCTGAAGGAAGCGATGGAGCCGTCGTTCAAGGACTACCAGGGACGGGTGTGCGAGAACGCCAAGGTCATGGCGGAGGTGCTCGCGGAGCGCGGTTATCCGATCGTGTCCGGTGGCACCGACAACCACCTGATGCTCGTGAGCCTCATCGAGAAGGGCATCACCGGCAAGGATGCCGAGGCAGCGCTCGAGAGGGCAAATATCACGCCCAACAAGAACAGCGTTCCCAACGACCCGCAGTCGCCTTTCGTGACGAGCGGCCTGCGCCTCGGCACGCCGGCTATCACGACGCGTGGCTTCGGCGTCGAGGAAACGCGTGCGCTGAGCGGCTGGATAGCGGATATACTTGATGACATCGAGAATGACGAGACTATCGAGCGCGTACGTGGCCAGGTCCTGGAGCTCTGCAAGCAGTTTCCCGTGTACGCCTCATAACCGACACGAATGCATTGCCCGTTCTGCAGCCACGAAGAAACCAAGGTGATCGACTCGCGCCTGGCGGGCGAGGGCAGGCAAATTCGGCGCCGCCGCCAGTGCCTGCATTGCAACGAACGCTTCACAACCTTCGAATCGGCAGAACTCGTGATGCCGAGGCTGATCAAGAACGACAGCAGCCGACAGCCCTTCGACGAAGCCAAACTGCGTAACAGCATGGTCCGCGCGCTCGAGAAGCGCCCCGTCTCCTCGGAAGAGCTCGAGCAGGCCATCGGCCGCCTCGTGCACAAGCTGCGCACGATGGGCGAACGGGAGGTGCCGTCGCGGCTGGTGGGCGAACTGGTCATGGAAGAGTTGCACGAACTCGACGAGGTGGCTTATGTCCGCTTCGCTTCCGTCTACCGGCGTTTCCAGGACATCACCGAGTTCGAAGACGAGATCAAGCGCCTGCAGCGAATTTCCGAGACCGCAGCGAGCCGCGAGCAGATGTCGCTGCTGCCGGATCTGCTCGATAGCAAGCGCAAGTAAGGTCGATGACCGATTTCACCGCTGCCGATCGGGCGCACATGGCGCGGGCCATCGAGCTCGCAGCGCGCGGCCGTTACGCCGCTCATCCGAACCCGATGGTCGGTTGTGTCATTGTCCGCGACGGGCAGGTAGTCGGCGAGGGCTGGCACGCGGTTGCCGGCGAGGCGCATGCCGAGATTCTCGCTCTGCAGGCCGCCGGCGGGCAGGCGCGCGGCGCCACCGTCTACGTCACGCTCGAACCCTGCGCGCATCATGGCAAGACCCCGCCGTGCGACGACGCCCTGATCAGGGCGGGTGTTGCCGAGGTGGTCGCCGGCCTCGAGGATCCCGATCCGCGGGTCGACGGGCGCGGCCTCGAGGCGCTCGAGGCTGCCGGAGTGGCGGTCCGCTCGGGCCTCATGCGCAACGAGATCGAGGACCTCGTGCGCGGCTTCGTCAAGCGGGTGACTCGCGGCAGGCCCTGGGTGCGGCTGAAGGTCGCCGCCAGTCTCGACGGCCGTACCGCGATGGCCAACGGCCAGAGCCAGTGGATCACGGGCCCGGAGGCGCGCGCAGACGTGCAGAGACTGCGGGCGAGCTCGGGGGCGGTCATGACCGGCATCGGCACCGTGCTGGCCGATGATCCGTCGCTGACCGTGCGCGACGCCTCGCTGGATACGCGTGGCAGGCAGCCCCTGCGCGTCGTGCTCGATCGGGGCTTGCGCATGCCCCTGTCGGCGGAAATGCTCGCGCTGCCGGGTACGACGCTCGTGTATTGCACCTCGGATACCGGCCGCAAGCCGCTCGTCGACGCGGGAGCCGAAGTCGTCAAGGTTGGCGAGTGCGATGGTCTGGTCGACATCGGCGAGGTCCTCGACGATCTCGGTTCGCGCGAGGTCAACGAGCTGCTCGTCGAAGCGGGCCCCGTGCTGGCGGGCAGCCTGCTGGAAGGCGGCTATCTCGACGAGCTTGTGATTTACCAGGCACCCCATATCATGGGCAGCGAAACCATGGGCATGTTCCGGACCCCGGGCTGGACCGAACTCGGCGACCGGCGCGCGCTGGAGATCATCGACGTACAGAAAGTGGGTGCGGATACCCGTATTACGGCAAGGCTGGCAGACTGATCCGCATGTTTACAGGCATCATCAAGGCGAAAGGGGAGGTTACCGGGCTCGACCAGCGCGGCGGCGATGTGCGCCTGTCGATTCGCTCGAACGGCCTGCCATTCGCGAGCTTCGAAGTGGGCGAGAGCATCGCGGTCAACGGCGTCTGCCTGACGGCCGTCGCGCTGCGCGACGACGGCTTCGACACCGACGTGTCGACCGAAACCCTGCAGGTGACGGCGCTCGGCGGTCTCGCTGTCGGCAGCGAGGTCAACCTGGAGCCGTCGCTGGCGCTCGGTGAGCGGCTCGGCGGCCACCTCGTCAGCGGCCACGTCGATTGCGTCGGCAAGGTCGTCAAGCGCGAGGCCGACGCACGCTCGGTGCGTTTCGGTTTCGAGATCCCGGCGGAGTACGGCCGTTATGTCGCCAGGAAAGGCTCGGTCACCGTGGACGGTGTTAGCCTTACCGTCAATGCGGTATCGGCCGACGGCTTCGAGGTGAATATCATCCCGCACACGGCGGACAAGACCATGTTCGGCACTTACCGCGTGGGCAGCCGGGTCAACATCGAGGTCGATCTGCTCGCGCGCTACATCGAGCGCCTGTTGAGCACGGGCGACGAAGGCGGAGTCACCCTGGAGTTTCTGAAGGCGAACGGTTATGTCTGACAACACAACGGTACACCCCAGCGCGATCAGCCCCGGCTTCAGCAATATTGAAGACATCATCGCGGACATCAGGGCCGGCAAGATGGTCATCATGGTGGACGACGAGAACCGCGAGAACGAGGGCGACCTGCTGATGGCGGCGTCCAAAGTCGAGCCACAGCACGTCAACTACATGGCGACCCACGGCCGCGGACTGATCTGCCTGACATTGTCGCGGGAACGCTGCAAGCAACTCCGGTTGCCGCTCATGGTCCCGGAAACCGACGAACATCACGCGACGAATTTCACGATCTCGATCGAAGCTGCGGACGGCATCACTACCGGCATATCAGCGCATGACCGGGCCCGAACGATCCAGGCCGCCGTGGCCCCCGACGCGAGGCCCGAAGACCTGCGCCAGCCGGGGCACATCTTTCCGGTCGTGGCGCAGCCGGGCGGCGTCCTGACGCGGGCCGGACACACCGAGGCGGGCTGCGATCTCGCGCGCCTGGCGGGGCTGGAACCGGCGGCCGTGATCGTCGAGATCCTCAAAGAGGACGGCAGCATGGCGCGGCGGCCCGATCTCGAAAAGTTTGCCAAGGCGCACGGCATTCGGATCGGTACCATCGCCGACCTCATCCGCTATCGGCTCGAAAAGGAGCGCAACGTCGAGCGCATTGCCGAACGTTCCATCGAGACCGACCACGGACCGTTTACGCTGGTCTGCTACGACGACCAGACGAATCGTGCGGTCCACGTCGCGCTGGTAAAAGGGGACCTCTCCCGCTGCGACAACCCGCTCGTTCGTGTCCATCTGCAGGACACGCTCGGCGACGTCATCGGCGTCCAGAGCCGCAGCCTCGGCTGGCCGTTGGGCAATGCGATCGAGCGTATCGGCCGGGAAGAGGCGGGCGTCATCGTCGTGCTCCGCGAGCAGGAGTCATCGCGGAGTTTCATGGAGGCTGTCGAAAGCCTCGAGCAAAAACCCGATGAACTGACCCAGCGGCGTTCCGGGGACGAGGTCCTGCGCACATACGGGATCGGTGCGCAGATCCTGCGTGACCTCGGCCTGTCGAAAATCCGTGTATTATCGGCACCCAAGCAAATGCACGCTATCTCCGGTTTCGATCTCGAGATCACGGAGTACGTGGATCACTAGGCCCGAGCCATGGACAGTATCAAAACAAGTACCGGGGATCTGGTCGTACGCGATGCGAGATTCGCGATCGTCGCCACGCGCTTCAATGACTTCATCGTCGAATCGCTGCTCAAGGCGGCAGTACATTGCTTGCGGCAGCACGGCGCCGCCGATGCCGACATCGAGATCGTCCGCGTGCCGGGCGCGTTCGAGATGCCGGTTACCGTCGACAAGCTCGCTGGCTCGCGCCGCTTCGACGGCATCATCGCGCTGGGCTGCGTCATCCGCGGCGGCACGCCGCACTTCGAGTACGTGGCCGGCGAGTGTGTCCGCGGCATCTCCACGGCGGCACAGAAGCACGGTGTCCCCGTGGGTTTCGGCATATTGACGACCGACACCATAGAGCAGGCGATCGAGCGGGCCGGGACGAAGGCCGGCAACAAGGGCGAGGAGGCAACGCTCGCCGTCATCGAGATGGTCAACCTGCTGCGCCGCGTCGACTGAAAAGCCCCATGAGCCAACGCTCCTCATCAGGTGCCAGGACCCGAGCCCGGGAGATGCTGGTGCAAGCGCTGTACCAGAAACAGCTTGCGGGTCACGGCTGCAACGAGCTGCTCGAGCAGTTCCATGCCCAGGCGGCCTATCAGCGCGTGGACCAGGAGTTCTTCGACGAGGCGCTGCCCGCGATCTGCGAGGCCGAGCAGGAACTCGTCGCGACCATCGACGGGCTGATCGATCGCCCCTTCGTGCAGCTTGACCCGGTCGAGGTAGCGATACTGCAGATCGGTGTCTACGAACTGCAGTTACGGGTCGACGTCCCGTACCGCGTCGTCATCAACGAAGGCGTGAACCTGGCGAAGCGCTTCGGCGCGCTGGATGGCCACAAGTACATCAACGCGTGTCTCGACCTCGCCGCGCAGTCGCTGCGGCAAGTCGAGATCCAGTCGCAAGGCAGTGGATGAGTTCGAGCTGATCGAGCGTTACTTTGCCGGTCACGACCGGGGCCCCGGGGTCGTGGTCGGTATTGGTGACGACGGCGCCGTGCTGCAGCCGGACCCCGGCCGGGAACTCGTCACGGTCGTCGATGCTGTCGTCGCGGGCGTGCATTTCCCCGTCGATATCAATGCGGCGGATCTGGGCTACCGGGCGGTCGCCGTGAACCTTTCGGATATCGCGGCGATGGGCGCGCGGCCACGCTGGATGACCCTGTCGCTCACCTTGCCGGGCGCAGACCCGGACTGGTTGCAGGCCTTTGCCAGCGGACTGCATGCGGCCGCCTCGGAGCACGACGTGGCCCTTGTCGGCGGTGACACGACCAGCGGCAGCGAGATTGTCGTCAGCGTTCAGATCACCGGCGACGTCGAGGCGGGTAAGGCCATCTTGCGGTCGGGGGCCGCGGTGGGCGACACGATCTATGTCACGGGTTTCCTCGGCGACGGGGCGGCCGGCCTCAGCCTGTTCAAGGACGGCAAGACCGACCCCGGACTCTGCGAAGCGTTCCTTCGCCCGCGGGCGCGAGTGGAGTTCGGCCGCAGCCTTCTCGGCGTTGCCAGCGCGGCTATCGATGTTTCGGACGGGCTGATCGATGACCTCGGCAAACTGCTCGCGGCGAGTGGCGTCGGCGGCCGCGTCGACCTGGATGCGCTGCCGTTGTCGGGGGCGATGCGCGAGCACTTCGGGCGTGAGGCTGCGCTGGGATTCGCGCTGGCCGGCGGCGACGACTACGAACTGTGCTTCACGGCGGGCGGCGCGCTGCCGGCGGCGGGCGACCTGCCGGTCACGCCGATCGGCACGGTTACGGCCGGCGACGAGCTCGTCCTGTTCGACCAGAGCGGGCCGGTGGCCTTCGAGGACGGTGGTTACCGGCATTTTCGATGAGCCGCGTTGACGCAAAACTCGTTCGCGAGGTCCTCACCGACCCGGTCCACCTGCTCGCCTTCGGTCTCGGCACGGGCCTCTCGCCCGTAGCGCCGGGCACGGTCGGGTCGCTGCTCGGCGTCGTGCTGGCGTGGGCGACGCTCGGTCTGGGCCTTTTTGCACATATAGGGATCGCAGTCGCGGTGTTTGTCGTGGGCATCTGGCTTTGCGGCGCCAGCGCCCGCCGCCTGGGCATTCACGACCATGGTGGCATCGTCTGGGACGAGATCTGCGGCATGTACGTGACCCTTATCGTCGCCCCCCCGGATCTCACGGCCTGGATCCTTGCTTTCGGGCTGTTTCGGGCCTTCGATATCGTCAAACCATGGCCGATTCGGGACCTGGATCACAGACTGGGCGGAGGGCTGGGAATTATGCTGGATGACCTCGTGGCCGCCCTCTATGCCGCATTATTGCTGGCTTTCTCCGGGTGGCTTATGACTTGACGTGAGAACAAATGGCCACTCCAGTTAGCAGGATCGAGCGAGCGCATGACGTACCCGAGAAAATCGGCAAGTACGTCATTATCAACAAGATCGGCAAGGGCAGCACTGGAACGGTCTACCTGTCTCACGACCCCTATTACCGCCGCGACGTCGCGATCAAGGTCTATGACATCGAGGAAGATTCCGACGCCGACAAGGCCCGGGTCTCCCGCAAGATGTTTTTCAACGAGGCTCACATGGTCGGCATGCTGCAGCATCCGAACATCATGCCGATCTACGACGCGGGTGAGGAAGAGGGCAAGTACTACGTCGTCACCGAGCACATCCAGGGCGCACGCACCCTGGCTGCCTACTGCCGGCCGGACAACCTGCTGCGCGTCGACGACACCGTCGAGATCATCTACAAGTGCGCCAAGGCTCTGCATTATGCTCATGGCCGCGGCGTAATCCACCGCGACATCAAGCCGTCGAACGTCATGCTGACGCTCGACAACGATGTGCGCATCATCGATTTCGGCATCGCCATCGTCAGCGACTCCGAGGTATCCCGCATCGAGGGCATTGCGGGATCGCCCAGTTACATGTCGCCGGAACAGGTGCAGTCGGAAGAGCTGACGCCCAAGTCCGACCTTTATTCACTCGGCGCCGTCATGTACGAGCTGCTGACCGGTTTCCGGCCGTTCCGGGCCGACAACCTGTCGAAGCTCCTGCATCAGATCGTCTACGCCACGCCGCCGCCGATACATACCTATCGGAACGACTTGCCGATGGAACTCGAGGACGTCGTCGCGAAGACCATGCTCAAGGATCCCGGCCAGCGCATCGGCAGCGGGGCAGCGATGGCGGCCGAACTCACGCGCGTCTACAAGGACCTGCGCCAGAAGTACGACAGCCTGGACAACCAGGAGCATTTCGACCTGCTGCGCACGCTGACGTTTTTCCACGAGTTCTCGCATGCGGAGATCTGGGAGGTGCTGCGGGCATCCGACTGGCACGAGTACAAGGATGGCGAGGATATCGTCAAGGAAGGCGAGATCGACGATCGCTTCTACATCATCGTCTCCGGCAAAGTCAGGGTGCAGGCGAACGGCAACAGCCTGGGCACGCTCGGCAACGGCGACTGTTTCGGCGAGACCAGCTACGTGCGCGGCGCCAAGCGCCAGGCTTCGATCTGCGCCGACGGCCCGGTCACGATCCTGCGCGTGAGTTCCACGCTGATGGAGCAGGTGTCGTCGGCCTGCCAGCTGCGCTTCAACAAGGTCTTCCTGCGTTCACTGATCCAGCGCCTGCAGGGCACCACGTAGGAGCGGCCCTGTGGAAGCGGCTTCAGCCGCGACAAGGCCTTGATGCAGGAGCGGCTTTGGCCGCGACAAATTTCCGCTAAACTGTCCCCCGGGAACCACTGGGGAAAACCATGCAACAACGCCTGGTCGCGCTATTCGGCGCGCTGCTCATCATTGCATCCACGGCCTCCGCGAGCGAGCTCTCGGACAGCATCAAGCAGGACTACGACAATCACCTTGCCGACCTGTGGGACCATTTCCACAGGAACCCGGAGCTGTCACTCGTCGAGTTCCGCACGGCGGAACGCATGGCCAAAGAGCTTCGTGCCGCGGGCTTCGAGGTTACCGAACAGGTCGGCGGTACCGGCGTTGTCGCGATGCTCGAGAACGGTGCCGGGCCGCTGGTCATGATGCGCGCCGACATGGACGGGCTGCCCGTCGAAGAAAAGTCGGGAATGCCGAATGCGTCGACGGCACAGCAACGGGACCCAATCACGGGCAACGTCGTGCCCGTAATGCACGCGTGCGGCCATGACGTGCACATCACGAGCCTCGTCGGCACGGCCCGGCAGATGGTGGCCCGCAAGGACGAGTGGAGCGGCACGCTGATGCTCGTCGTGCAGCCGGCCGAGGAGCGCGGCCTTGGCGCGCGTGCCATGCGCGACGACAAGATCTGGGAAAGGTTCGGCATGCCGGATTACGGCCTGGCGTTTCATGTCTGGGCGGGCAACGAGGCTGGCGTGATCAATGTCAGCGAGGGCAGCCCGTTCGCGGGCGTCGATACGGTAACGATCATCGTCCACGGAGTCGGGTCTCATGGTGCCGAACCCCACGCCGGGAAGGACCCGATCGTACTCGGCAGCCAGATCGTCCTGGCGCTCCAGACGCTGGTG
This sequence comes from Woeseiaceae bacterium, assembly GCA_041572475.1. Lineage (GTDB taxonomy): Bacteria > Pseudomonadota > Gammaproteobacteria > Steroidobacterales > Woeseiaceae > UBA1847. The sequence continues at coordinate 38,525 of JBFFSI010000003.1, read as the reverse complement.
TCGCGAGAACTGCCGCCGCGGCATCCTGGCGTGGTGACGGTCGGCTCGTTTCACTCCGGAACGAAGTCCAACATCATCTCGGATCGTGCCGAGCTGCAGCTGACCGTTCGCAACACCAGCCCCGAGACACGTGAGCTGTTGCTCAACGGCATTCGGCGCATCGCCGAAAACATGGGGCGCGTTGCCGGATTACCCGAGGACAAGTTGCCCGAGGTCATCGTCGCAGACGAATCGTCGCCTCCGACCATCAACAACGCCGAACTGGCGCGCAGGCTCAAACTCGCCTGGGGCGAAGCGCTGGGTCCGGACCGCATTACCTATGTGCCGACCGCGGGCATGACCGCCGAGGATTTTCCTTTCTTCACGACCGAGCCGAACATCAAGAGCGTGTACTGGCGTATCGGCGGCACGCCGCAAGCTGACCTCGACGCGGAAAAAGCAGGCGGTCCGATGGTGCCCAGCCATCACTCGCCGCTATTCAGGATTGCGCCGGAGCCGTCGGTACGTGCCGGCGTCGAGTCGACGGTGGTCGCGCTGCTCGAACTCATGGGTGATTCATAAATCCGTAGCTGTCAGTGACGTTGACGGCGGTAATTTCCCCGGGCTGATATACTTTTGCACAGAATCGGGGGGTCGCATCGTGGGTACGCTGGTGACGTTTTTCGCAGAGGCGCGCCGCCGCCGAGTGTTTCGCAGCGCCGGCATGTATGTCGTCGGCGCCTGGGTACTGATTCAGGTCGCCGATGTCGCACTCGAGTCGCTCGAGTTACCGGCCGGCCTGTTGCGTTACTTCTGGCTGGCCGCGTTCGCGGGTTTACCGCTGGCGCTGATCTTCAGCTGGTATTACGAAGTCTCTGCAGACGGCATAAGAAAGACCGTGCCGTCGTCTCCCGACGAGACCCGCGACCTGTCCCTCAAAGTCCCCGACTACGTCCTGATCGTGGCGCTCGCGATAGTCGCCGGACTGGTGACCGCCGGGTTGCTGGAGCGCGCCCGAACCAGTGAAGCATTGTCCGTTGGCGGAATTGCCGTCCTGCCGCTCGAGAACCTCACCGGAGACGCCGATCAGAACTACTTTTCGGCGGGAATGCACGATGCGCTCATCACCAGCCTGTCGAAAATATCGGCCTTGCGTGTCGTATCCAGGACGTCGACGCTGAGGCTGGACGAAACCCTGACAATTCCACAAATCGGTGATGCCCTGGGCGTGGGTCACGTCATAGAGGGCTCGGTAACCCGCGAGGGCGACCGCGTGCGGATCATCGTGCAGCTGATCGACTCCGCAAGCGACGCGCATGTCTGGGCCGAAAGTTTCGAAAGAGAGCTGACCAGCGTGTTGTCGCTGCAGAACGAACTGGCGGTGGCGATTGCCGAAGCCGTGGATATCCAGCTCAGCGACGAGGAGCAGGCACAATTTTCCAGTGCAGATCTTGTCGATCCGGAGCTCTATGACGCCTATCTGCGCGGCATGCACCTGATCAACCAGGAGAACGTTGCCGACCGCCAGCGCGGGATTACCATGCTGGAAGATCTCGTGGCAAAGGATCCCACGAATGCCCGGGCGTATGCGGGACTCGCCTACGGCTATGCCATGCTCGGGCATGATCCCGTGAGCGAGGGCGTCGAGCCGGCGTCCAAGCTGGCCGCCGCCCGCGCCCTGGAACTCGACGACGGCCTGGCGGAAGCACATCTCAGCCTGGGCACGGTCAAGCTGTACTTTTCGTGGGATATCCCGGGCGCGGAGGCATCTCTGCGCCGCGCGATCGAGCTTAACCCCAATCTCTCGGATGCTTATCTCCACTACGGGTACATCCTCGAGCTATACGGCCCCAGCGAGGCGGCGCGGGCTGCGGGCGTCAAGGGCGCCCGACTCGATCCCCTGTCACCACTGGTGTTGAGTAACGTCGGCGCGCAATTCCTGGTAGCGGGTCTTTACGACGAGGCGCTGGAGTACTTCGATCAGACTCTCCGGCTCGATCCCGGCAATGCATTCGTGCGCTGGTTGCAGGCAATGACTTACGCGGATATGGGCGACTTCGAGCACGCGCACGAGGTGGCGGAGCAAATTCGTACCCACCCGGCTTACGGGTTTGCTTACGGCGTGGTCCTGGCGAAGGCAGGCAAGATCGAGGAAGCACGGGAGGAGCTGGCGGCCATCGAAGAGGTACCGGCCAACGTTGTCGGACTGATACTGCTGAACGCCGCCTTGGGTAACGGGGACGAAGCATTTCGATGGCTGCGCCAGGCGCGCGACATGCGGCTGGCCTGGTACCCGTGGTTCCTCGTCTGGTTCCCGGAGCTCGAGCCCTTCAGGCGCGATCCGCGGATGCGCGAACTGGCTGCGGAAATCGGTATGGAAGACTACCTCTGATTGATGCTGAAATAGCGATTAATCTTCGTCAGCGACGAACTCCTCGAGCTCATCCTCGCCGCCCGCGCTCTTTAGCAGGATCTCGACCTTCTGCTCGGCTTCCTTGAGGGCCGCCTGGCAGCTGCGCGTGAGCTTGATGCCGTCCTCGAACCTCTTCATGGCTTTTTCGAGCGGCAGATCGCCGGATTCGAGTTCCTCGACGATGGTTTCGAGGTCGCTGAGGGCTTTCTCGAGATCGATGGATTTCTTTGCGCTCATCAGGTCGACTCCGGTGTTCAATCGAATCGGCGGGAAGAGATTGTAACTGAAGGTTTCTCGCGGCTTCCACGGATTGACAGAGTCTGGGCCCGCGCATACATTTAACGTACCTTAGACTGAGTCTAAATGAAACCAATTCTCAAGTAGAGGAATAACAATGTCACTGAAAGACAGCAAGACAGAACAAAACCTCAAGGATGCATTTGCCGGTGAGTCGCAGGCCAACCGCCGTTACCTGTATTTCGCCGCAAAGGCCGACGTCGAAGGCTATAACGACGTCGCCGCGGTATTCCGGTCCACCGCCGAGGGCGAGACGGGCCACGCACACGGCCATCTCGAGTACCTCGAGGAGACCGGTGATCCCGCAACGGGCATGCCGATGGGCGGCACGGCCGACAACCTGAAAGCCGCTATCGCGGGCGAGACCCACGAGTACACCGACATGTACCCGGGTATGGCCAAGACGGCCCGTGACGAGGGTTTTGACGAGATTGCCGACTGGTTCGAGACGCTGGCCAAGGCCGAGCGCTCGCACGCCAATCGCTTCCAGAAAGCTCTGGATACCCTCGACAGCTAGAATCTGAGGGGCCGGGCCGCAAGGCCCGGCTTGCCCACTATGTCAGCACCCACCTATCAGCGCGAGGGCAGTCTCGAGGCGCCGACGCGCCATCCCCTCGACTGGCAATCCGACGACTTCTACGACGAGACGAAGCTGTTCGAAGAACTCGAACGCGTCTTCGACATCTGTCACGGCTGCCGCCGCTGCTTCAGCCTGTGTCATTCGTTCCCGACGCTGTTCGACGCCATCGACGAGTCCGAGAGCATGGAGCTCGACACGGTCTCGAAGGACGTCTACTGGGACGTTGTCGATCACTGCTACCTGTGCGACATGTGCTACATGACCAAGTGTCCGTATGTGCCGCCGCACGAATGGAACATCGACTTCCCGCACCTTATGCTCCGCGCCAAGGCGGCGCATTTCAGGAAGCAGGGCGCCACGTTCCGCGACAAGGTGCTGACGTCGACCGACAAGGTCGGCGCGCTGGCCGGTATCCCGGTCGTTGCCCAGATCGTGAATGCCACGAACAAGACCAAGGTGGGCCGCAGCCTGCTCCAGGGCATGCTCGGCGTGCACAAGCAGGCGCCGCTCCCGGACTACCATTCGAAATCGGCGCGCAAGCAACTCAGGTCCTACCGCAATGCGAAAGGCGAGGGCGCCGAGCCAACCGAGAGCACTCGCGGCAAGGTCGTGCTCTACACGACCTGCTACGGCAACCGCAACCACCCGGCGATCGACACCGACCTCGTGGACGTGTTCGAGCACAATGGCATTCCCATGGCGATAGCCGAAAAGGAAACCTGCTGCGGCATGCCCAAGCTGGAACTCGGCGACCTGGAATCGGTGAGAAGGGCCAAGGAAACCAATATCCCGATTCTCGCGGCGATGGTGGACGACGGCTGGGACGTCGTGACGCCGATCCCGTCCTGCACGTTGATGTTCAAGCAGGAACTGCCGCTGATGTTCCCGGACGACCCGGACGTCATCAAGGTGCGTGACGCGATGTACGACCCGTTCGAGTACCTGATGCTCCGGCACAAGGACGGCAAGCTGAAGACCGACTTCAAGAACCCGCTCGGCAAGATTTCCTACCAGGTGCCGTGCCACCTGCGGGTGCAGAACATCGGCCTCAAGACGCGCGACATCCTGCAGCTCGTGCCGGACACCGAGGTGGAGGCGATCGAGCGCTGCTCGGGCCACGACGGCACCTACGCGGTCAAGAAGGAATACCACGACATCTCGAAGAAGATCGCGCGGCCGGTGGTGAACCGGGTCAAGAAGGCGGAGGCCGACCATTTCATCAGCGACTGCCCGATGGCCGCGGACCAGATCGGCCACGGCCTGGAGGATCGCAAGGGCGAGCACCCGATGGGGCTCCTCAAACACGCTTACGGACTATGACAACCATGCAGAAACTGACACGCGAAGACCTCTACAGCCTCGAGCAGTATTCGACGCTGCGCGGCGAGTTCCGGGAGAAAGTCCTGGAACACAAGAAGCACCGCCGGATTGCGCTCGGCACCAACGCCGCGCTGTACTTCGAGGACCGCCTGACGATGCAGTACCAGGTCCAGGAGATGCTGCGCATCGAGCGCATCTTCGAGGCCGAGGGCATCAACGACGAACTCGAGGCCTATAACCCGCTGATCCCCGACGGCGCTAACTGGAAGGCTACCTTCATGGTCGAGTTCCCCGAGGCCGAGGAACGCCGCGCGATGCTGACCCGGCTCGTGGATATCGAGAACAAGGTGTACGTGCAGATCGGCGAGTTCGGCAAGGTCTACGCGATCGCCGACGAGGACCTCGAGCGGGCCGACGAGACCAAGACCTCGGCCGTGCACTTCCTGCGCTTCGAGCTGCCGGCCGAGCAGGTCGACGCCTTGAAGGGCGGCGCGCAGCTCGCGGCCGGTATCGACCACCCGAACTACCAGGTCGAGATCTCGCCCGTCGCCGACAACATCCGCGGCTCACTGCTCGGTGACCTCGACTGACACCATCGAATTGGAGGAACAGTAACCTTATCTCGCAAATAAGGTCACTGTGCTTTTTTTTGCTGGGTGCACGGGCTACGCAATCAGGCTAGAATCCGCCCGTGCTTCGCTTGGCAACCTCTGGCAAACGATAGATGGCAAAACGCTACGACGCGGCGGACATCGAAGTCCTCAGCGGGCTCGAGCCTGTATGGCGCCGGCCCGGGATGTACACCGACACGACCCGGCCGAACCACCTCGCCCACGAAGTCGTGGACAACAGCGTCGATGAAGCGCTGGCCGGGCACTGCAAGAAGATCGACGTTATGGTCTACAAGGACGGCTCGGTCGAGGTCGCGGACGACGGCCGCGGCATGCCCGTCGACATCCACCCCAGGGAAAAGATCCCGGGCGTCGAGCTGATCCTCACCCGGCTGCACGCGGGTGGCAAGTTTTCGCACAAGAACTACCAGTTCTCGGGCGGCCTGCACGGCGTCGGCGTGTCGGTCGTCAACGCGCTGTCGAAAAACCTCGAAGTGTGGATACGTCGCGGCGGCAAGGAATACAACATGAGCTTCGCCGGCGGCAAGAAGCGCGGCAAGCTCGAGGAAGTCGGCACCGTCGGCAAGGCCAACACCGGCACGACGATCCGCTTCTGGCCGGACCCGCAGTACTTCGACTCATCGAAGTTCTCGGTCTCCCGGCTCAAGCACGCGCTGCGTGCCAAGGCGGTGTTGTGCCCGGGCCTGAAGGTGCGCCTGACGGTCGAGAAGCCCAGGGAGAAGATCGAATGGTGTTACTCGGGCGGGCTCGAGGAATACCTGCTCGAGGCCATCGGCAGCGCCGAGCTGCTGCCGGCCCGGCCGTTCGCCGGCAGCCTGTCCGGCAAGAGCGAGGCCATCGACTGGGCGCTCGCCTGGCAGGCTGACGGCGGCCAGTCGATTACCGAGAGCTACGTCAACCTGATCCCGACGCCGCAGGGCGGCACCCACGTCAACGGCTTGCGCACGGGACTGACCAACGCGATCCGCGAGTTCGCGGATTTCCGCAGCCTGGTGCCCCGCGGCGTCAGCATCGCGCCCGAGGACGTCTGGGACGGGCTGAGTTTCGTGCTCAGCGCCAAGCTCGAGGACCCGCAGTTCTCCGGGCAGACCAAGGAGCGGCTGTCGTCGCGCGAGTGCGCGACCTTCGTGACCGGGGTGATCAAGGACGAGTTCTCGATCTGGCTGAACCAACACCCGGAAACCGGCGACCAGATCGCGCAGCTCGCGATCGGCAAGGCGCAGAAGCGGCTCAAGGCCGCGAAGAAGGTCGTGCGCAAGAAGATCGTCTCGGGTCCGGCGTTGCCCGGCAAGCTGGCCGACTGCACGTCGCAGCAGCCCGAGCTTTGCGAACTGTTCCTCGTCGAGGGCGACTCGGCCGGCGGTTCGGCCAAGCAGGCGCGCGATCGCAACACCCAGGCGATCATGCCGCTCAGGGGCAAGATCCTGAACACCTGGGAGGTGGACTCGGCGGAGATCCTCGCCTCGCAGGAGGTGCACGACATCAGCATCGCACTGGGCGTCGATCCCGGCGATACGAAGCTCGACAACCTGCGCTACCACAAGATCTGCATCCTTGCCGACGCCGACTCGGACGGTCTGCACATCGCAACCCTGCTGTGTGCGCTGTTCCTGCGTCATTTCCGCGAACTCGTGCTGGCCGGGCACGTGTATGTCGCGATGCCCCCGCTGTTCCGGGTCGACGTGGGTAAAGATGTGTATTACGCGCTCGACGAGAGCGAACTGAAGGGCATCATGGACCGCATCGAGGCCGAGAAGCTGCGCGGCAAGGTGTCGGTGACGCGCTTCAAGGGCCTCGGCGAGATGAACCCGTCGCAGCTGCGCGAGACCACGATGAATCGCGACACGCGGCGGCTCGTGCAGCTGACCGTGAGCGGCAAGGACAAGACCGACCAGCTGATGGACATGCTGCTCGCAAAGAAACGCGCCAAGGACCGGCGCCAGTGGCTCGAGACCAAGGGCAATCTCGCCGAAGTCTGAGTGAAGGGGTCTTAACCCATGCAGAACAGTCTGAATCTCGAAGGCGTCGAACAACAGCCGCTCAGGGAATACACCGAGAAGGCCTACCTCGACTATTCGATGTACGTGATCCTCGATCGCGCGTTGCCGCAGATCGGCGACGGGCTGAAGCCCGTGCAGCGCCGCATCACCTACGCGATGAGCGAGCTGGGACTGTCGGCGGGCCAGAAGCCGAAGAAGTCGGCGCGAACGGTCGGCGACGTCATCGGCAAGTTCCACCCGCACGGCGACTCCGCGTGCTACGAGGCGATGGTGCTGATGGCGCAGGACTTCTCCTACCGCTACCCGATCATCGACGGCCAGGGCAACTGGGGTTCCACGGACGATCCCAAGTCCTTCGCGGCGATGCGCTACACCGAATCGCGGCTCGCGCCGTACGCGAAGATACTGCTCGCCGAGCTGGGGCAGGGGACGGTCGACTGGGTGCCGAACTTCGACGGCACGATCGACGAGCCGACAGTACTGCCGGCGCGCCTGCCCAACCTGCTGCTGAACGGCACGACGGGCATCGCCGTCGGCCTGTCCACCGACGTGCCGCCGCACAACCTGCGCGAGGTCGCCAGTGCCCTGGTGCACCTGATCGACAACCCGAAGGCCACGGTCAGTGCCATCATGAAGCACATCAAGGGGCCGGACTTCCCGACGGGCGGCGAGCTGGTCTCGCCACGCGACGACATCACCGAAATCTACTCGACAGGCAGCGGCACCTTGCGGCTGCGCGCGGCCTACAAGATCGAGAACGGCGACATCGTCATCACGTCGCTGCCGCACCAGGTGTCGGGCGGCAAGGTGCTCGAACAGATCGCGACGCAGATGCGCAACAAGAAGCTGCCGCAGGTCGACGACCTGCGCGACGAGTCCGACCACGAGGAGCCGACGCGCCTCGTCATCAGCAAGAAACGCGGTGTCGACGTCGAGCAGCTGATGTCGCACCTGTTCTCCACGACGTCGCTCGAGCGCACGGTTCGTGTGAACATGAACGTGATCGGCCTCGACGGCCGGCCGCGCGCGTTCGACCTCGTCAGCCTGCTCAGGGAGTGGATCGCCTTCCGCAAGGAGACCGTCAAACGACGTCTCGCCCATCGGCTGCAGATCGTCACCGACCGCTTGCACATCCTCGACGGCCTGCTGATCGCCTACCTCAACATCGACGAGGTGATACGCATCATCCGGACAGAGGACGAGCCGAAGCCCGTGCTGATCAAGACCTTCGAGCTGTCCGACATCCAGGCCGAGGCGATCCTGAATCTGCGCCTGCGCAACCTCGCCAAGCTCGAGGAAATGAAGATCCGCGGCGAACAGGACGAACTCAGCGAGGAGCGCGACGTCCTGGAGAAGACCCTCAATAGCGCGGCCCGCCTGAAGACACTGATCAAGAAGGAGATCCTCGCCGACACCGAAGCCTACGGCGACGACCGGCGCACCGAGATCGTCGAGCGCGAGGCGGCCCAGGCCCTCGACGAGACCCAGCTCGTGTCGAGCGAGCCCGTGACGGTCGTGCTGTCGAGACGCGGTTTTGCGCGCGCGGCCAAGGGGCACGACATCGATCCGCTGGCGCTGTCGTACAAGTCGGGCGACGGTTTCCTGGCGTCTGCCCAGGGCCGCAGCAACCAGCTCGCGATGTTCATCGACAGCACGGGGCGCGTGTACAGCGTGATGGCGCATACCCTGCCGTCGGCGCGCGGCCAGGGCGAACCGCTTTCCGGGCGCTTCAATCCACCCGACGGCGCCCGGTTCTGCGGTGCGATGATCGGCGACGCCGAGCAGAAATACCTGCTGGCCTCCGACGCCGGCTACGGCTTTATCGCCAGGCTCGATGACCTCGTAACCCGCAACAAGTCAGGCAAGGCCGTACTGCGGGTGCCGGCCGGGGGCGCTGCCGTCGTTCCCGCCCAGGTGCCGGCGGACTCCGAATGCCTGATCGCCGCCGTCAGCTCCATCGGCCGGCTGCTGATGTTCGAGATGGACGAGCTGCCGGAGCTGGCCAAGGGCAAGGGCAACAAGCTCCTGAACATCCCGACGAAGAAATACCAGGCCGGCGAGGAGAAACTCGTCGGCGTCGCGGTCGTGCCGGAAGAGGGCAACCTGCAGGTCTACTCGGGAACGCGGATGATGACCATCAGGTGGGACGACTCCGATCCGTACTACGGCGAGCGCGCGCTGCGCGGTGGCCTGCTGCCCCGCGGCTGGCGTAACGTGGACCGGCTGGCAGGCATCGCCGCCGATTAGGCCGCTCCTGCAGCCTGTGGTACTTAGCCTGCCTTGCCCTGCTTCGGCATCTCGACCGTCTTGTCGTCGGTCATCTCGACGGTCTTGTCCTCGGCCTCGAGGTTCACGGTCGGGCTGATGCCGGTGTCATCGCCACTGGCGTCATCGTCGTTCTGGCTCTGCAACTGTGCCGTTGCATCCAGCTCGTGTAACGTCGCCGCCGACATTTCACGGGTTTCCTCGTCGGGGTCCTCGCCGAGACTGGCAGCGAGATCCTCGGCCGCCCTGCGGATTTCCTCGTTCAGCCGCTGTGTCGCCGTCATCTCGTCCTCGTAGTCCTGCTCGAGAATCTTGTAGTCGGCTTCCTGGCTCACCGTGTAATCGGCCGTGATGAGCGTGTCGTCGCTATCGGGAACCTCGATGGCCTCGAGGTCCTTCTCAGTGACGTCCTCGGGATTGGGCATCTTGGTCGCATCCATGATGACCGACATGTCGTAGTCGTCGTCGCCTTCTGCCGAGAGCACCTCGCTCTCGAGGATCGATTCGGCGTCTATGTTCAGCGGCGGGATGATGTCTGTTTTCGGCTGATCCGGTGTGCTGGACATCTCCTCGGGAAGCTCGATATCGAGGCTCGTCGTCGATGCAAACGCGAAGTCTTCGGTCAGGTCGACGGCCGAGCCCTCCTCGAGGCCGGAGCCCGTTACGAGATCGGCATCGAGCGCGAGGTTCTCGGCGGTCGGAGAATTGTCGTCGAGGTCGTAATCGACATCGCCGATCGTCTCGACACGCTGTGTGTCTGTCGCGCGCCGACGCGGCTCCGGCTCCGCACCCGCTGGCCCGATGGGTGCAGAGCCCAGGCGGCTGCGGAACCAGCCGAACCCGAGCAGGGCGGCTAGCAGCGCGATACCGCCGCCCACCAGCCAGGCAAGCCAGTTCGTGCCGGCTTCCTCGGCGGGTTCGGGCGTGCGGATGATGGCCAGCGAGCGATTGGGCCCCGTCGACGTCGTCGCCGGTCCCTCGAGTTCGGTGTCGGGGATCACGATGGAATCGTCGGCCACCGTGGCCATGGGCCGGGTCACGATATCGCCGGGCCGAAGTTCTTCAGCGGCATTTCCCGTCGCCTCGGCGGTCTCACCGGCCTCGGCCGGCGCCGTTGCCGAGAACGTCGGATCCAGTATTGACACCGGTCCCTGCTCGGCCGGCGCTGCCGGCTCCGAGAGGTTTTCCGGCGTGTAGGTCGCGGCGGCCGGGACGGCCTCGGTCGGCGCCGGTTCGACGGCCTGCGCCGTGCTCACCGTGAGCGTCGCACCGGAACCGAAGTCCGGGATAGCCAGCCAGCTGCCGGCTTTCAGCCTGTTGATATCGCCGTCGAGAAACGCATCCGGGTTGGCGGCGAAGATTGCGTTCACTGCGGGCGACAGCCCGACCGGGCGATTGTCGATGCGCTGGGCGATGCCGGACAACGTGTCGCCGGGCTGCACGCGGTAGCGGCTGGCCATGGCAACCGGTTCGCTGACGACTGTCGCCACCGTCGCGCGCGCGGCCGGTCGTTGCGCCGGGCCAGCGGGTCGCGAGACGGTCGTATCGCCGGCTGCGGCCGCAGAGGACCGCGCGACTGGCGCAGCCAGCGTTTCGCTCGGGTCGACGAACAGCATGTACTCGCGCGTCAGATGGGGGGTATACGGGCAGCGGATGGACACCCGCATCGACGCCAGCGGCTCGTGCATGGCGCCTTGGCCGGTGATTGCGATGACGCCGTTGGTCACGATGACCGAACCGTTGCGAACGGACGGTAGTCCGCTGGATGACGGACCGGACGCAATCGAAACGCAGGTATCGTCGAGCTGTTCGTTCGGCGCCAGTGCATAGGTGATGCTCGCGCGGAGCGGTTGCCCCAGCGTCGAGTGAACCTTGATGTCTCCGAGTTCCAGTGCGGCCGCGGGAACCACGGCAAGGCTGCCACCGACAGCCACTAGTGCAGATGTAAGTCTGGGTGATTTATTCACGTCCCGGCATCCTGTATTTCGACCTGATAGATTAGTCGTCGCCCTCCTGGCGATCGATGACTCCATTCTAAGTTTTGCAGCAACGCGGTCGTTAACGCATGGGTCCGGCAGCGCTGTGTGATACGCGTCACACTTTGTCGGCGCCCGCTTCAGTTCGCAGCAGTCGCCGCCGCCAGGTCATCAAGCGTATTCCGGGTGCCCGAATTCAAGTCCTCGAGCACGACCTCCGGTTCATGGACATAATGTCCCTGCATGTAATCCAGGCCCAGCTGGAAGAGCACCGCCATCGCGTTAGCGTTCTCGACGCGTTCTGCCACTGTCTTGATCTTGCGCTCATGCGCGACGCGGACAATCTTCTCGACAGTCTGCTGCAGGGCCGTATCCGTCATCAGCGTGTGCATGAGTTCGCCATCGATCTTGATGTAGTCCGGCTTCAGGATGTCGAGAATCTGGAAGCGCTCCTGGTCGATACCGTAGTGTTCGATCGCAAAACCGATACCCATGCGCCGGAATTTGCCGACGAGCGCGCGGGTCTGCTTGATGTGCTTGGCGGCATCGCGTTCGGGAATCTGGATAACGAGGCGGGAACAGTCGAACTCGCGTTTTTCGAACTCCTGGTCCATCCAGCCGACTGTGCTGGCGTCGAGTACCGATTGCCTCGATAACCTGACAAACACCCGGTCAGCTTCGGATTCCGCGCAGAAGTCGATCGCCGCCTTGATCATCCAGCGATCGATGTTCTTCATCATGTTGTTGCGCTCGGCAGCCGGCAGGAATTCGGAGGGCAGGACCGAGTTACCGCTTTCGTCGACCATGCGCACGAGCAGGTCATACATTTCGACGCTGTCACTGCGCAGCCCGGCAATCGGCAGCTGAGCCAGGCGGAAGCGGTCATCCATCAGCGCAGCTTTCAGGTGCTTGAGCCAGATGGCATCGTATTCCTGGCGCTTCGTATCTTCCTTGGCGGCCTCGCTCAGGAAGACCATGTCGCCGCCGGCCTCCATGCCCAGCTTGCAGGCGTCCACCGTTGCCGCCACGAATTCCTCGAGGGAGGCATAAATCTCGTTGGCCGGGCAGACCCCGACGGTGCAGGTCAGCTGCGTCGAGCGGTCCTCGACCTCGAAGGTCTGGCGGCGGATGCTCTCGCAGAGCTGCTTGCCCCAGACTTCTGCGTCGCGGGCGCTGCCGCGTTCCAGCAGCACCAGCAGCGCGGTGCCCTCGAACCGGCCCGCGACATCGCGCGGGTGCAGGCGCTTGCGCATCGCCTCGGCGAACTGCGCCAGGATCTCGTCCGAGTTCAGGATGCCGACCTGCTCGGTAACCCGGTCGAACTTGTCGACCTTGACGTAGGCGAGCGCATGCAGACCGGATTTTGGCTTGCGCGCCAGGCGCTTGGTGATTCTTTCAACGAGTTGAGCGCGATGGAACAGCAGGGTAGTCGGATCGCGCTGCAGGGCATCGTGGACGAGTTTTGTCGGTTCGCGGCTCGCCTTGTCGGATTGCGCGATGCGCACCTGGACGCAGGGGCCGTTGTCGAATACGTACTTGCGGAACTGCAGGCGGACCTCGCTGTCGTCCTCGGTGGTCACCTGCGACCGGGCAATGAGCCGCTCTTCGGTATTCCATTTGCCCGCTATGGCGGCGACCAGCGCGCCCTTGATGGCCGCGTGGGACTCGGTTTCGAAAGTGTCCATCAACGGCAGGCCCACGATCTCGTCGTTGCTTGCGGCGCGGAATAGCGCGAGCCAGGCATTGTTGACGTCCGTGATGATGCCTTCCTCGACGAGTGCAATCGCATCCGGCGAAGACTGCATGTAGTCCTTGAGCTGCTTCTTGTACTCCGAGGCCGAGCAGATCGTCGAGTTGAGCGCACGTTCGACCCGCAGGGCCCGTAGTTCACGAGAGACGACCGCCTTGAGGCGCGCCTTGTTGCTCAGCGAGACGAGGTCGCATGCGCCTTCGTCCATCGCTTGCTGAATAGTGGCCTCGTCCGCCTGTTCCTTGAGGCCGATGACCGGGATCTCCGGGTTGTGCCGGTCCTTCTGCTTGATGACCTTGCGAGTGGAGTGGGGAAAACGGTCGCAATTGAGGATAAGCAGCTCGACGTGCCCGTCTGCGAGCGCGGCGCCAATGTCGGCCGGCTTCTCTATCCAGTGACAATGCGCGGCATGACCGCCGTCCCGAAGCGTGCTGTTGATCAGCGCGACGTCGTCTTCGTTCTCGGTGAGGACTGCGATCGATATGCTGTGGCGATTGCTCAAATTGCATTCCCTGCAAGCATCCGTAACCGTCCATGCTGGTCCGGATTTTGTAAAGAAGCCCTGAGTCTAGACACCGGGAATGCCCCTGTCTCTGTTGGCATTGAAAAATCGTGACGGGTATCAAATTTCGGTGTGCAATAGCGGGAATCGCTGGGATAATCAGGGCTGAAGTGGCACGAAAACCCTGCTCGGGTATCATCCTGCATTATGGCAAATTACAGCACCAACGAGTTCCGCTCGGGCCTCAAGATCCTCATCGACAAGGATCCCTGCATTATCGTCGAGAATGAATTCGTGAAGCCGGGCAAGGGCCAGGCGTTCAATCGCGTCCGGATCAAGAACCTGAAGACCGGCAAAACGGTTGATAAGACATTCAAGTCCGGCGAAAGCGTCGAAGCGGCCGATCTGGTCGACACCGAGATGCAGTATCTCTATTCCGACGGCGAGTTCTGGCATTTTATGAACCCGACGTCTTTCGAACAGTATGCGGCCGACGAGAAAGCGGTGGGCGACGCGAAAAACTGGATATCCGACGGCGACGTGTGCCTGGTCACGCTCTGGAACAATGCGCCGTTGCTGGTAGAGCCGCCGAACTTCGTGGAACTCGAGATCGTCGAAACCGATCCCGGCGTCAAGGGAGACACGGCCAGCGGCGGCGTCAAGCCGGCAACGCTGTCGACCGGTGCGGTCGTGCGCGTGCCGCTGTTCGTTGATCAGAACGAGGTCATCAAGGTCGACACGCGGTCCCGCGAATACGTATCGCGCGTCAAATAAACCCTTTGCCGGACAGCGACGCGCAAAAGCCCGCACACACCCCTTCGATGCCTGCCTGATCGGCTGTGCTGAAGCGGCCGCGGCTGGGGCTGTCGATATCGAGCACGCCGATGAGGCGGTCCTCGACCACGAGCGGCACCACGATCTCCGACTCCGAGGCCTCGTCGCAGGCGATGTGGCCGGGGAACTCGTGCACGTTGGCGACGCGCTGTGTCGTGAGGGACGCAGCCGCGGTCCCGCAGACGCCGTGGCCGAGCGGGATGCGCACGCATGCCGGCTTGCCCTGGAATGGACCGAGCACCAGCTCGTCGCCGCGCAGCACATAGACGCCGAGCCAGTTGATGTCGTCCAGCGCGTTCCACAGCAGTGCGACGAAGTTGCTGGTATTGGCGAGCGCGTCGGCTTCGCCCGCGGTCAAAGCCTCCAGCTGGGCCTTCAGCAGCGCGTAGTCGGTCTCAGTCATTGTCCGTCCCGAAAGCGAAAGTCATGACATTGCGGATATCTCCGGACTTTTCAAGCAGCATGTGCAGCCGCTCGACGCCGACCGCGACACCGGCGCAGTCGGGCAGTCCGGCCTCGAGCGCCGCGATCAGCGTCCGGTCCCAGGGGTGCACGTCGCGCCCGGTCCGGCGGCGCTTGTCCAGATCGGCCTCGATACGCCGGCGCTGTTCGCCGGCGTCGGTCAGTTCGACGTAGCCGTTGGCCAGCTCCATGTCGCCGCAAAATACCTCGAAGCGATCGGCGACGCGCGGCTCGTCCGGGCACAGCCGTGCCAGCGCGGACTGGTTCGCGGGATAATGGCGAATGACGGTCAGCCGATCGGGTGGCAGGCGCGGCGCCACCACGGTGCTCACCAGTAGATCGAGCCAGGCGTCGCGGTCATCGCCCAGCGCGTCGCGCAGCTGCGAATCGGCGTTGGCGCCAGCAGCGAGTTCTTCGACGGGCGCATCGAAAGGATCGACGTTCGCGAAGTCCCGGCAGGCATCCGCGTAGTCGATGACGGCCGCCGACTCCGGGAGTGCGGGGGCCTCCAGGCATGCCGCGATCAGGCGCGTCGTGTCCGTGATGATCTCGCCGAGTCCGAATCCCAGCCGGTACCACTCCAGCATCGTGAACTCGGGGACGTGACGTTGCCCGAGTTCGCCGTCGCGGTAGACCGGCCCGATCGAGTAGATGTCGGGATAGCCGGCCGCGAGCAGGCGCTTCATGCAGAATTCCGGCGAGGTGTGCAGGAAGTAATTCCGTCCCGAGCCCGAAGTGGCCGTCAGGCAATCGATATTGGGGTCGCTGGCCGCGTAGCGGCCGAGCGCGGGCGTGGTGACCTCGAGCACCTCCGCGTCCGCGAAGTACTCCCGGGCGCGTGCCAGCAGCGCAGCCCGCCGGCGCGCCGTATCGGCACCGCTGGACGGGCGCCATGCGCTCACGTGAGGGAGCCGATCGGCTGTCCCATGCGCAGGATTTCACCGTGTTGCAAGTCCGGCCGCCAGCGGCAGGCGTCCGCCGGAAACAGAAGAATGACGGTGCTGCCCATGTTGAACCAGCCCAGGAGGTCACCCTTGCGAACCGTTCGCGGCGCCGAGTTCGGCTCGAGCACATCCACGACGCCGGACTTGCGGGGACGGATTTCCCCGGTCCACGGCGTGCTGATGCTGCCGACGTTGATCGCGCCGACGAGAATCTGCACGACCGGCCCGCGGGGGGTCGCGAAGTGCATGATCAGGCGCTCGTTGCGGCGGAATAATCCGCTGACGCGCGAAACCGTGGCCTCGTTGACGCTGAACAGGTCTCCCGGGACGTAATGCAGCGCCTCGAGCTGCCCGTCGACAGCCGAATGCACGCGGTGATAGTTGTAAGGGGCGAGGTAGATCGTGGCGAAGCTGCCGCCCGCGAAGCTGCGGGCGGTCTCGATATCGGTTGCCAGCAGGTCCTCGACGGCATAATGCAGCCCCTTGGCCTGCACCAGCCTGCCGGCCGTCAGGACGCCGGCCTGGCTGACAGTGCCGTCGACCGGTGCGATCACCGCATCGGCGGCGGTGGCGACGGGCCGCGCGTCGTCGCGCAGTTCGCGAGTAAAGAAATCATTCAGCGACTCGTAGCCCGCCGGAACCTCCCGTGCGACTTCCTCGACGTCGACGTCGAAATGAAGGACGAAGCGGGTGATGAGGAAATCCTTGACTGCCGGCCGGCGAACTCGCGCGAGGCGATATACGAGCGCGGTCAGCCAGTACTTCGGAAGCAGGTACTGAAGGATGACGAAGAGCCGGGCAGCCATGCGCTTATCGCTCGACCTTGGTGGCCAGCGTGAGAATGACGTCCTCGCCGGCATGGAAGTCCAGCGTCACCACGTCGAGATCATCGGCAGGCCGCATCAGCATCAGGTGTTTGCCGCCCGGCTCGAGGGACACGGCCGAACCGGCGGCGATCGTCACCTCGGCAAGGGCTACCATGCGCGACACGTTGTCCTCGATGCGCGTCTCGTGCATCTCGATCGCCCCGAACTGCGGACTGCTGATCTTCGTGATCGTGATGGCCGCGTCCGAGTTATTGTGCAGCGTGAGGTAGCCGGCGGATATGCGCATGCCGGGCATCGGCGCCTTGATCACGATGTCGGTGGCAACCAGCGGCGCCTCGTCCGCCGCACAGGCAGCGAGAATGAACAATAGCAAGGAGAAAGACCTGCGCATCATGGCCTCGCCAGGATAATCGGTAAGTCATGCACGTAGGTGTCCGCGTCATGTGGCGCGCCGAACAGTGCCTGGAACTGGCCGCGCGGGTTGACGAGCAGGACGACCGCCGAGTGACTGACGGTGTAGTCCCCGTCATCGCGCGGGATCTTTTCGAAAAAGATACCCAGCGCATTGGTCAGCTTGCGTATCTGGGCGAGCTCGCCCGTGATGCCGAGATTCCCGTCGCCGAAGTAGTCGATGTACTGGCGCAGGGACTCCGGCGTATCTCGTTCCGGATCGACGCTGACCAGCACGATCCGCGGCAGCGGATCCTGGCCGGCTTCCCCGAGTTGGCGCTTTGCATTGGCGAGCACCTGAAGCGTCATCGGGCAGATGTCCGGGCAATGCGTGAACCCGAAAAACACGAGATTCCACTGGCCGTTGAACACGTCGCTGCTGACGGCGCGTCCGTCCTGGTCGAGGAGCGAGAACTCCGGCAATTCCATGGGTGTCGGCAGTACGGTGGCCGCCCTCGGCGCGGGCGGCGGCGATGCGTACCAGCGCGAGGTCAGGGTGCCGGCCGCGACCGCGACGGTGGCCACGACGAGAATGATCAGGCGTCTCGAATTCATGATCCGGGGATGGGGTTTGCGCTCCATTGCTATTCTATCCGACACTCCGCCTCATGACAGCGCATTCCATGCCAACTGCTACCGTCGGCGATCTCATCAGGCGCTACGCCGAACGCTTCGAGACAGCGGGCCTCTTTTATGGTCACGGCACCGAGTGCGCGCTCGACGAGGCCGGCTGGCTCGTCTTCGCGGCGCTCGGGATCGCGCATGACGAGGCGCCGGCGGCGTATGAGCGGGTTGTCGAACCGGCCGATTGCGAGCGCCTCGAACGGCTCGCGTCGCGTCGCGTCGACGAGCGTGTTCCGGTTGCTTATCTCGTCCACCAGGCCTTTTTCGCCGGGCTCGAGTTCTACGTCGACGACCGTGTCCTCGTGCCGCGCTCGCCGATTGCAGAGCTCATCGGGGATCGCTTCGAGCCCTGGATAGACCCTGGCCGGGTCCGGCATGCCGCCGATCTCGGGACCGGCAGTGGCTGCATCGCGATCGCAATTGCGGCGGCGTTTCCGGAGGCGCGAGTGGATGCCGTCGACATCTCGGCCGATGCGCTGGAGGTGGCCGCCGTGAACATCGAGCGGCATCAGGTCGGTGACCGCGTGCGCCTGGTGCGTTCGGATTTTTTCTCGGCGCTCGCCGGCTGTCGTTACGAACTCATCGTCAGTAACCCGCCTTACGTCGATCGACAAGACATGGATGCCTTGCCGGCGGAGTTTCGGCACGAGCCGGGACTGGGCCTGGCGGCGGGTGTCGACGGTCTGGATTCGGTTCACGCGATACTGCATGATGCAGACCGGTTCCTCAGCGACGACGGTATCCTGGTTTGCGAGGTCGGCAACAGCCAGCCGGCGCTCGAAGCCAGCTACGCGGACCTGCCATTCACCTGGCTGGAGTTCGAACACGGGGGATCGGGTGTGTTTCTGCTCACCAAGGGCGATATCGAGGGTTTATAGCGTGTCGGGCAACAGTTTTGGGCGCAATTTCGTCGTCACGACCTTCGGCGAGAGCCACGGGCGTGCGCTCGGCTGCATCGTGGACGGCTGTCCGCCGGGCATGGCGCTCGAGGAGCGCGATATCCAGCACGACCTGGACCGGCGGCGACCTGGCCGCTCGCGGCATACCACCCAGCGCAACGAGCCCGACCGGGTGCAGATTCTTTCCGGCGTTTTCGAGGGCGTGACCACGGGTACGCCCATCGGGCTGCTGATCGAAAACACGGACCAGCGCTCCAAAGACTACGGGGACATCAAGGACAAGTTCCGGCCGGGGCACGCCGATTACAGCTACCAGCAGAAATACGGCATCCGCGACTATCGCGGCGGCGGCCGATCCTCGGCGCGCGAGACCTCGATGCGCGTCGCGGCCGGCGCGATCGCGAGAAAGTACCTGCGTGAACGACTGGGCGTCGAGATTCGCGGCTACCTCGCGCAGCTCGGCCCGATCGAGCTCGCGGCCAGTGATCTTTCGATCGTCGATGACAACCCGTTCTTCTGCGCCGACCCGGAGCGGCTCGGCGAACTGGAGCGCTTCATGGACGCGCTCCGCGAGGAGGGCGACTCGATCGGCGCCAAGATCAGCGTACTCGCGACCGACTTGCCCCCGGGCCTCGGTGAGCCGGTGTTCGACAAACTCGAGGCCGATATCGCGAAGGGACTGATGAGTATCAATGCGGTCAAGGGCGTCGAACTCGGCGCCGGTTTTCGCGCGGTCAGCCAGCGGGGCAGCGAGCACCGCGACGAAATCGGGCCGGACGGCTTCAGCAAGAACGATGCAGGCGGCACGCTCGGCGGAATTTCGTCGGGCCAGGACCTGCTGGCGAGTATCGCGCTCAAGCCGACGTCCAGCATCACGAAGCCCGGCAAGACCGTCGACAAATCCGGGCAGGCCACCGAGATCGTCATCAAGGGCCGGCATGATCCCTGCGTCGGGCTCCGGGCAACGCCGATCGCCGAGGCGATGGTCGCGCTCGTGCTCATGGACCATTTCTTGCGCAACCGCGCACAGAATGCGGACGTCGAATCTGATACACCTGTACTCTGAACATGACCAAGACCTTTGATATAGCTGTCGTCGGCGCGACCGGCGTCGTCGGCGAATCCATGCTGGAAATCCTCGCCGAACGGAAGTTCCCGATCGGTGAGGTGTACGCGCTCGCGAGCGAACGCTCGGTCGGCAGGACCGTCACATTTGGTAATCGGGAACTCAAGGTCGAAGACCTGGCCGGCTTCGATTTCTCGCAGGTGCAGATCGGCCTGTTCTCGGCCGGCGGGTCGATCTCCGCCGAGTACGCGCCGAAGGCCGCGGCGGCGGGCTGCGTCGTCATCGATAACACCTCGCATTTTCGTTACGACGACGACATCCCGCTCGTCGTACCGGAGGTCAATGCCGAGCGTATCGCCGACTACACGAACCGCGGCATCATCGCGAATCCGAATTGCTCGACCATCCAGATGGTCGTCGCCCTGAAACCGCTTTACGACGCTGTCGGCATCGAGCGCATCAACGTGGCGACCTACCAGGCGGTCTCGGGCGCTGGCCGGGACCTGATCGAGGCGTTGGCGCAACAGGCCGCGAACCTGCTGAGCGGCCGGCCGCTGGACATCGAGGGCGATGCCAAGCAGATCGGCTTTAACGCCATACCGCACATCGACGTCTTTCAGGACAACCGCTACACGAAGGAAGAGATGAAGATGGTGTGGGAGACCCGCAAGATCTTCGCTGATGACAGCATACTTGTGAATCCTACCGCCGTACGTATCCCGGTGTTTTACGGTCATTCGGAGGCCGTACACATCGAGACGCGAGAGAAAATCACGGCCGAAAAGGCCTGCGAATTACTGGCCCGGGCGGAGGGCGTCACACTGCTCGACGGCGTAACGACGGGGGCTTATCCCACGGCCGTGACCGACGCCTCGGGCAAGGACCCGGTGTTCGTCGGCCGGGTGCGGGAAGACATTTCTCATCCGCGCGGACTCAACCTCTGGATCGTCGCCGACAACATACGTAAGGGCGCGGCTCTAAATAGCGTCCAAATTGCTGAAATATTGGCGAAAAACCATTTATGAGCTATAGTTCGGGACCATATGTAAAATGGGTCTGCCCGCCAATATCCGCCCCTGAGCGGCGTCAACAACGGGGCTCCTGGTGAGCTGGAGATGAATATTATGTCGCGACGACTGTCACGAATCTCGCTTGTGCTGGTACTTTTCCTGTCGAGCGAGATTTGGGCGCTTGGGCTTGGGGATATTCGGCTGGACTCCTCTCTCGGCGAGCCGCTGCGCGCTGAAATCGAGCTGCTGTCGGTCACGCCCGAAGAACTGGAGAACCTGACTGTCGCGCTGGCCTCGGCAGATACATTTGCGCGCTACGGTCTCGACCGGCCGTTCTACTTGCAAGAGATCACGTTTGCGGTGGTTCGCAGCGGTCGCGCGGACGGCAACATCGTGCAGCTGCGTTCGCAGACGGCGATCGGCGAGCCTTTCCTGACCTTCCTTGTCGAAGCGACCTGGTCGCGGGGCAGGCTGCTCCGCGAATACACGCTGTTGCTCGATCCGCCCACGTATGCGCCGCCGCCGAGTGGCGCGACGCAGGCCGTGCAGGCCCCGAGCCGCAGCACGCCGGCCGACAGCGGCCAGATCCAGCGTCCGGCACCGGCAGAGCCACGTCCGGCCCCGGCCCCGGCCCCGGCGCCGAGACTTGCGCCGCAACCGGCGGCGCAGCTCCCGGTAGAAGAGCCGGAGCCGCGACCCGAGCCCGCGCCGCAGCCGCGGCCCGAGCCGGAACCGGTCGCAGAGCCTGCACCGTTCGAAACGGCGCCGGGTGGCGATTACCAGGTGCAGCGCGGCGAGACGCTCTGGGGCATTGCCTCGCGCGTGCGCCCCGACAACCGCCTGACGATGAACCAGACCATGCTGGCGATCTTCGAGGCGAACCCGGAAGCCTTCGGCGGCAACATCAATATCCTGCGCGCCGGTGCGGCTATCCGTATTCCGAGTGCCGACGACATCTTCCGTATCAGCCGCAGCGACGCGCTGGCCGAGGCGCAGCGGCAGCACGCCGAATGGTCCGGCGGCACCGTGGCGCCCGTGGCCGAATCGCGCCCGAGCCTGACGCTCGTACCCCCGGATGACGATTATGTCGATCAGCAGCCGGCACCCGTTGATGCCGGCTATGAGGCCGAGCCGTATGCCGAAGAACCGCTGTCGCGGGAGGACGAGATCCTGCAGCGCATTGCCGACCTCGAGGCGGCGGATGTACCGCAGCAGCAGTCGCTGATCGAAATCCGGGATAACGAACTTGCCGCCCTGCGTGAGGAACTGGCCAGGATACGCGGCGAGGAGTACGTGCCGCCCGCAGAGGAAGCGGTCGACGACGTGTTTGCAGACGAAGCGGACGCAGAACTCGCAGCGGACGAGACCATGGCCGAGCCCGAAGAGGCGGCGGAAGAGGTGGCGGCTGAGGAGGCTGCGCCGCCGTCGACGATCATCCGCGCGCCGGAGCGGCGCACGGAGCCGTCGCTCGTCGACCGCGTCATCGGCATCCTGACCGAGTGGTGGATGATCATCGTGGGCGTCGTCGTGATTGTCGGCGGCGCACTGTTCTGGTTCATGCGCCGCGGGGACGGCACGGATGAGCCCGAAGCCTGGCAGCCGCTGGATTCGGACGAGCAAGGTGAGGACATCGAGTCGACCGAGAGCATGCGCGCGCCGGTCGCCGAGGAATCCATCGTCGTCGTGGAACAGGGGCCGACCATCGAAACACCGTCGATGGCGGAGCCGGAGGATGCGACCATATTGAGGGCAGCGCCCGCCGAGGCGGCGCCCGAGGAGGAGACCGGCAGTTTCGGCTCGCTCGAAGACACCTTCAGCAGCGAGACGGCGGTAAACCTCGACCAATCGGACCCGATCGCCGAAGCCGATTTCCACATGGCCTACGGCCTCTACGACCAGGCTGCCGATCTCATCACCGGCGCGCTGGAAGTCGAGCCGCAGCGAGAGGATCTGCTCACCAAGCTTTGCGAGATCTATTTCGTCTGGGGCAATCGCGACGCATTCATCGACGCGGCCGGCAGGCTCAAGGCGGCCGTTGGCGACGACGAGAGTGCCGACTGGGACAAGATCGTCATCATGGGCCAGCAGATCGCCGCGGACGACGAGCTGTTTACCGGGGTCAGCGCGGCCGGGGCCACCAAGGCCGTCGACCTCGAGTTCGAGGGCGACATGCAGGAAACCGGTGCCCTTGACATGGAACTCAGTGCTGACGCGAGCGGTGAGGTCGAATTCCTCGACGTCGGTGCGGCCGACGCCGACGAAACGGCTGCGGGCGGTGACGATGCAGTCGACTTCCTGTTCGATGCCGACGACGAGCAGACGGAAGTCGCCATCGACGATGCGTCCGGCATCGACTTCGATATGACCGAGGCAACCGCGGAGAGCCCGACAGTCGAGTCCGAAACCGATTTCGACATTACGCGTGAAATGCCCGAGGCCGAGAGCACGGCCGAGATGCCGACCGTCGAGACGCCGGTGGATACGCCGACGATCGAGGAGCAGTTCGCAGACACCGGCGGCACCTCCGAGCTGCCCTCGCTCGACGAGGGCCTCAGCGAGGCCATCGGGGACAGCGGCCAGGAGGCCGAGGAGACGGCCGAGATCAATCTCGACGACCTGGACCTGGACATCGACGGTCTTGCCGATACGGAGTTCGCCGATCTCGACGATGCCGATGCAACCGGCCGCGTGCCGACGCTTTCCGACGACACGGGCCTCAACGAGGCGCTAGATGATGCGACGGACCTCACTGGCAGGAACGAGGTACTCGAAGAAACGGGTCTGCAGCAGGCCCTGAGTGCCGACGATACGGGCATCAACGAGGCGCTCGACGAGGCGACTACCCTGGTCGGCGAGTCGACCGACGAGACCACGATGAACGAGGCGCTCGACGAGAGCCTGCTCGATGCGACGGGCGTGACCCAGGTGCTGAGCTCGGACCTCGCGGTGGACACGACCACGGACGCCGCGGCGGATCTCGGTGACGACGAAGAAACCCTGCTCGCAGGCCTCGATGACGAAGACGAATCCCAGATTGGCGACGACCATGAGACGCTGCTCGCAAGTCTCGATGACGACGACGATGCGGGCGACTTCGATTTCGCCAAGACCGAGGCGTTGCCCAAGGAGGCCTTCACGGGCGACCACGCGCTCGACGAGACCGGCGAAATGCCGGCGGTCGCCAGCACCGATGTCGATCTCGACCTCGACGACCTGACGGCTGCACTGCAGGTCAGCCAGGATGCCGGCGACACGATCGAGCAGCCGCGGGACGACGCGACCGTGCAGCAACCGCGGCCGACGATGCCGGACGAGGACGGCCCGACCCTGTCGCTCGGTCCCGAGGACATGAGCGACGACCTGCACGAGGCGCGAACGATGACCGAGGTGGGCACCAAGCTCGACCTGGCGCGCGCTTACGTCGATATGGGCGACCCGAGCGGTGCCCGGTCGATCCTCGAAGAGGTGCTGGACGAAGGCGACGAGGCGCAGCGCCAGCAGGCGCAGCAGCTCCTGGACACCTTGCCAGGCTAGACCCGTGACGGCCGCCGCTTGCGCGGCGGCCGATTGCCCCCGCGATGCGCATTGCCCTTGGGATCGAGTACGACGGCACCGCGTACAACGGCTGGCAGCGCCAGCGCGTCGGCCACGGCGTGCAGGAACCGCTCGAGGCCGCGGTGTCGAGCGTCGCGGACGAGCCGGTCGAGGTGGTTTGCGCCGGCCGCACGGACACCGGCGTGCACGCCTCGGGCCAGGTGGCCCATTTCGATACGACCAGCCAGCGCAGCGAACGCAGCTGGGTCCTCGGTGCGAATACCAATCTCCCTGACGACATCAGCGTGACGTGGGCGAAGGCCGTTGACGAGTCCTTTCACGCGCGCTTCAGTGCGACTTCGCGGACCTACCAGTACCTGATTCTCAACAGGCTGCAGCGCTCGGCGTTGTACCGCCGGCGCGCCTGGTGGGTGCACGAGGAACTGGACGTCCACGCGATGCAGGCGGCCGCCGAGGCGCTGATCGGCGAGCACGACTTCTCGGCTTTTCGCGCCACCGGCTGCCAGGCGGCGCACGCCACTCGCGAGATCACGGCGCTGACGCTCCACCGGAAGGGCGACTTCATCCTGCTCGAGGTGACGGCCAACGCGTTCCTGCAGCACATGGTTCGCAACATCACCGGCACGCTTGTCGAGATCGGCCGCGGCGACCAACCCGTGGCCTGGGCTGCCGAGGTCCTGGCGTCACGTGACCGCAAGGCCGGTGGCATCGCGGCGCCGCCGCACGGCCTGACATTGATCGCAGCCGCGTACCCTCCCGAGTACGAACTGCCTGCCATCCGCACTGATATTTTGCGCTAAGATGCACTCATGAGCTGGTTCGAGAAACTCATGCCATCGCGCATCAGTACCGAAAAGCGTACGCGATCGGTGCCCGAGGGCGTCTGGATCAAGTGTCCGCAGTGTGACGCCCAGCTCTATCGGAATGAACTCGAACGCAATCTGCACGTTTGCCCGAAGTGCGATCATCATATGCGCATCGGTGCGCGCAAGCGGCTCGACTTCTTCCTCGACCCGGACTCCGAGCAGGAGATGTTCGCCGAACTCGAGCCAGAGGACCCGCTGAAGTTCCGCGACAGCAAGCGCTACCGCGACCGGCTCGTGCAGGCGCAGAAGAAAACCGGCGAGAAGGATGCGCTGGTCTGCGCCTCGGGGACCTTGCTCGGCCGCCCGGTTGTCGCCTGCGCTTTCGAGTTCGGCTTTATGGGCGGTTCGATGGGGTCGGTCGTAGGCGAGAAGTTTTCGCGGGGCGCGGACTACGCCGCCGAGAACAACATGCCGCTGATTTCCTTCGCCGCGTCGGGCGGTGCACGCATGCAGGAGGCGCTGTTCTCGCTGCTGCAGATGGCCAAGACCTCGGCAGCGCTTGCCCGGCTCGGGCGTCACGGCGTGCCGTTCGTTTCCGTGATGACTGACCCGACCACGGGCGGGGTATCCGCGAGCCTGGCCATGCTGGGGGATATCAATATCGCCGAGCCCAACGCGCTGATCGGGTTTGCCGGGCCCCGGGTCATCGAGCAGACGGTCCGCCAGACCCTGCCCGAGGGTTTCCAGCGCAGCGAGTTCCTGCTCGATCACGGGGCGCTGGACATGATCGTCGACCGCCGCGAGCTGCGTACACAGATCGCCGAGCTGCTCGCTAAACTCGAACAGCGGCCGGCCCCGACAACGAAATAGCCCCGACCCATGCGCGATGCCAGCGGCCCTCTAGCGGCTTGGCTGACTCGGCTCGAGTCCCTGTCAGCACACGAGATCGTGCTCGGGCTCGAGCGCGTAGAGGCGGTGCTCGAGCGCCTGGACCTGCCGCCGCCGGGTACCGTGCTGCATGTCGGCGGCACCAATGGCAAGGGCTCCTGCGTGGCGATGCTCGAGTCCCTGCTGGGGGCGCCGGACCGCCGGGTGGGTTGCTACACCTCGCCGCACCTTTGCCGGTATAACGAGCGCATTCGCATCGACGGCGAGGCCGCCGACGATGCCGCTATCGTAGCGGCGTTCGAGCGGGTGGAGGCCGTGCGCGGCGGCGTGCCGCTTACCTACTTCGAGTACGGCACGCTGGCGGCGCTCGCCGTGTTTGCGGACCGGCAGGTGGACGTCGCCATCCTCGAGGTCGGCATGGGCGGGCGGCTCGACGCTGTCAACGCGGTCGAGCCCACGGCGGGCCTGATTACCAACGTTGCGCTCGACCATTGCGACTGGCTCGGCAAGGACATCGAGTCCATCGCCGCCGAGAAAGCCGGGATTATGCGGACCGGCAAGCCCATCGTATACGGCGACAGGGCGCCACCCGATATCATCCTCCGGCGCGCGGGGGAGGTCGGGGCCGCGCTGCAGCTCGCGGGCCGCGACTACGACTGGACCGTGGTCGATGGCCGGTGGGACTGGCACCGGGGCGACGCGCAGCTCGATAGCCTCGCCCTGCCGGCACTGCCCGGCGCGCACCAGCTCGCCAATGCCGCGGCGGTGCTGGCGCTGCTCGACGTCACCGGCTACGGAACGCTGCTGACGAACGAGCGGGTCGATGCGGCGCTCGGGCGCTTGCGGCTCGACGGCCGCATGCAGGCGCTGGCGCACGACCCGCGCTGGCTGCTGGACATCGCGCATAACGCGGCGGCTGCCGGGGCGCTCGTCGACACGCTGGCGTCACTGCCGCGGCCCGGGAAGACCGTCGCGGTTTTCGGCCTGCTCGACGACAAGGATGCTGCAGGCATCGTGCAGCCGCTCGCGGCTGCCGTGGATGAATGGATCGTCGTGACAGCGGAGAGCCCGAGGGCGCGGCGGGCCACCGAGCTGGCGTGGCAGGTGGCGGAGCTGACCGGCGCGCCGGTCCGGATTGCGGCCTCTGTCGAGGCGGCGCTGGCCGATGCCGACGCGGCTGCCGCCGACGGCGATCGCATCCTGGTGACGGGATCGTTCTATGTCGTCGGCCCCGTACTCTCTGAGCTATACTCGCGACGCACATCATGATGGAACGAGCATTGAAAGAACGAATCATCGGCGCCGTCGTACTCGTGCTCGTCGTCGTCCTGGTCGTACCGGTGTTTCTCGACGGGCCGCCCAGCGACGAGGAGATCGTCAGCAAAACCGTCCCGTTGCCGGGTCAAGCGGATCAGAAGACCCAGACCGTCGTACTCGATCGCGATCGCGACGAGCCGGTGCCCGCTGCAGCCGAGCCGATTCCCGAAGCGACACCCGAGCCATCGCGCCCGGAACCGCAGCCGGTGAGGCGGGAAGCGGCCAGTAACGCGGACCCGGTCAGTCGCACGGCGCCGAACCCGGCGCCCCAGGAGACAGCGCCGGCAACGTCACCCGCCGGGGCGAGCAACAGCTCCCCGACAGGTATGTGGGCGGTGCAGCTGGGCAGTTTCGGCAGCCAGGAAAATGCCGAGCGCCTCGCCGCAGATCTGCGCAAGCAGGGCTTCGCGGCATTCCTGAGCAAGCTGTCGACCGGTTCGGGCGACCTGCACCGTGTGCGCATCGGACCACAAAAGGACCGCGAGAGCGCCGAGGCGATGGCAGAGAGGCTACTGAAGGCCGGGCACAAAGGCCAGGTCGTGCCGCATCCATAATCTGCTAGAATTCCGGCCCAAGCGCCCCGGTCGGGGCTGGCCGGACCGACATCGCTGATGCCGATCATCGACATAGTCATTGCTGCCGCTATCGCACTTTCCGTCATCATTGGCATCGTGCGCGGCTTCATGAAGGAGGCGATATCGATCGCGACGCTGCTGTTCGCGATCTGGGCCGCGCTGTACTTCGGTCCCGGGGTCGGCGACGTATCCGAAAGCTGGATCAATTCCGAGGACCTGCAGATGTGGTTCGGCCGCATCCTGGTTTTCGCCGTGATTCTCTCACTCGGCGGGCTGCTCGGCTGGGGGATCTCGAAACTCGTGCGGCTGTCGGTGCTGAGCGGCATGGACCGGCTCGCCGGGTCCGTGTTCGGCGCAGCACGGGGTGTGCTGCTGGTTGCGCTATTCATTATCGGCGGTGAGTTTGCGGGTTTCGATAACGACGAGTGGTGGTTAAGATCACGTCTGATCCCGCATCTCGAGGTAGTCGCGGAGTGGATCAAGGTGATGGCCCCGCAGGGCTTCGAGTTGCTGGCGCCGGAACAGCCGGCCGACTCGCTGGAGATTGATTTGCCAACCGATCAGATCATTGGGGGTACCTGAGGCATGTGTGGTGTCGTAGGAATAGTCAGCCATAGCCCGGTCAACCAGAGCATCTATGACGCGCTTACCGTACTGCAGCACCGGGGCCAGGACGCCGCAGGGATCGTCACCTGGGGCGAGGACGGCCTGCGGCAGCGCAAGAGTAACGGGCTCGTGCGCGACGTGTTCCGGCACCGGCACATGCTCAGGCTCACCGGCAACGTCGGCATCGGTCACGTACGCTACCCGACGGCGGGCGGTGCGCGCGCGTCGGAAGCGCAGCCTTTCTACGTCAATTCTCCCTACGGCATCTGCCTCGGCCACAACGGCAACCTGACCAACCACGACGAGCTCGCCGAGCACCTCATCAAGGAGGACCGGCGGCACCTGAACACCGGCTCGGACTCCGAAGTACTGCTCAACGTGTTTGCCCACGAGTTGCAAATGCGGACCAACGGCAAGCCGACCCCGGAGCAGGTCTTCGACGCCGTCGATGCGGTGCACAAGCGTTGTCGCGGCGGATATGCCGTGGTGGCGATGATCGTCGGCTTCGGCATCGTCGCCTTCCGCGACCCGCACGGCATTCGCCCGCTGGTCCTCGGCAAGCGTGAGACAGCTCACGGCGAGGACTTCATGGTGGCCTCGGAGAGCGTGGCGCTGGACATCCTGCAGTTCCAGCGCATGCGCGACGTGCGGCCCGGCGAGACCGTCTATATCGAGAACGGCGGCGTGCTGCATGCCCGCGAAATGGATGGCGAGGTGCGTCACACGCCGTGCATATTCGAGTTCGTTTACTTCGCCCGGCCGGACTCGATCCTCGACGACCTGTCGGTCTACAAGTCGCGCCTGAGAATGGGCGAGCAACTGGCCGGTAAGATCGTGCGTGAATTTCCGGACCACGATATCGACGTCGTCATCCCGATTCCGGATACGAGCCGCACGTCCGCGGCCCAGGTCGCGCATCACCTCGGCGTCAAGTACCGCGAGGGTTTCATCAAGAACCGCTATGTCGGGCGCACGTTCATCATGCCCGGCCAGGCTGAGCGCACGAAGTCCGTGCGGCACAAGCTGAACGCCATCAGCCTCGAGTTTCGCGACAAGAACGTGCTGCTCGTCGATGATTCGATCGTCCGCGGCACGACCTCGCAGCAGATCATCAAGCTGGCCCGCGAGGCCGGCGCCCGGAAGGTCTATTTCGCGTCGGCCGCGCCGCCGGTGCGTTACCCCAACGTTTATGGTATCGACATGCCCGCGGCGAAGGAGCTCATCGCCAACGGCCGCAGCATCGAGGAGATACAGGAACTGATTGGTGCGGACCGATTGATCTACCAGGACCTGCACGGCCTGATTCGTTCCGTCAAACACCACGATTCGAGCGTTACGGAATTTGATGCCTCATGTTTCTCCGGCGAATACGTGACCGGCGATGTCACCGCCGAGTACCTGCAGGAAGTCGAAATGCGCCGTAACGATGCCGCCAAGCAGATGCGTGAGGCGAAGCGCAAGGGACAGGTCGCCGGCGATGCGGGCGAAACCACGGATGCCGCGGTCGGCATGTAATTCCTGCCCGCCCCCGGGCATAAGCCGATGAGCGTCAAGGTGATGATCATCGATGGCCAGGCCGAGTTTCGCAGCCTGCTGATGCATCACGTCACGACGCACTGGTCCGACGCGGTAATCTCGGCTTACGACCCCGTGGAGGCAGGCTACCTGCCGGACGAATTCTCCGGTGCCGGCAATGACATGGTGCTGCTGGGCGACAATTACGGCGAGCGCGATGCGCTACAGGCACTTCGCCAGTTCTGCCAGGTGCCGAGCTTTCCGCCGGTGGTCTTCCTGGGCGCCGCGGACGACCAAGAGCAAGCGATGAAGGCCGGCGCGACCGCGTTTTTCCCTCGCGACCGGATCCGCCACGATGCGCTGACCGTCAAGCTCAGTGACATATTCAAATCGCGGCGCCGCGTGGCAAACACCGGCTCGCTGTTCGTCGGCGACGAAAAGACCGGCATCCATCCGCTGATTCGCGGTTACCGCTTCATCAAGAAGCTGAACGCCACGACGCACTCGGGCATCTATCTCGCAGAGCGCGTGTCGACGGGAGTCAAGGTCGTGCTGAAGGTGCTGCAGCAGGTGCCGGACGTTGCCGATGGCGTGGGCGCTTTCGACCGCTTCCTCCAGGAATACGAACTCATCGCCGAGATCAATCATCCAAACATCGTCAAGATCTACGACCTCGGGGTGGGCGACGACCACGCCCACATCGCGATGGAGTACCTCGACGGCGGCGACCTGAAGCAGCGCATCGCCGCCGGTATTCGCGAGCGGGATGCCGTGCGCTACGTCAAGCAGATAGCCGGGGCGCTCGCCAAGATCCACCAGGTCGGCGTCCTGCACCGCGACCTCAAGCCGGGCAACATCATGCTGCGCGCCGACGGGTCGCTGGCCCTGATCGACTTCGGCCTCGCGCGCCGGATGCGGCTGCAGATGGAACTCACCGACGAGGGCGAGATCTTCGGCACGCCGTACTACATGAGCCCGGAGCAGGGCCACGGCGCGGACGTCGATCACCGCAGCGATATCTACAGCCTCGGCGTGATCTTCTACGAGATGCTGACCGGGAAGAAGCCGTTCCGGGCCGACACGGCGATGGGCATCATCTTCCAGCATGCGCAGGCGCCGATACCGCTGTTGTCATCACGCTTCTCGCGCTACCAGTCCGTCCTCAACCTGATGCTGGCAAAAAAGCCGGAAGACCGGCTGCAGGCTGCCGACGAGATTGTCGAATGGGTGTAGTGCCCGAATCTATCGCCGGGTTCTTCGACACACCGACGCCCGAGGAATGGGTGCGGGCCGCAAGCGACCGCCTGCCTGACCTGCTGCTCGACCATGCGAACTGCGAGCTCAAGGCCGCCTCCACGGCGCTGGGTTTCCTGTACCGGTATCCCGACCGCGGCAAGCTCGCGCAGTGCATGTCGCGGCTGGCGCGGGAGGAGTTGCGCCATTTCGAGCAGGTGCGCTCGATCATGGACGAGATGGGCATCCCGTTCCGGCGCCTGAAAGCGTCACGCTACGCCGGCCGCCTGCGCGAGGCGGTGCGGGAAGAAGAGCCCTGCAAACTCCTGGACATGCTGCTCGTCGGGGCCCTCATCGAGGCGCGGTCCTGTGAGCGCTTCGCGGTCCTGGCGCCGCACCTGCCGGACAAGCTCGGCAAGTTCTACAATGGCCTGCTGGCCTCGGAGGCCAGGCACTTCGAGCATTACATCGCATTTGCGAAAACGGAATGCGGCATCGACGAGGACGCGGTCGACGCGCGGCTGGCCGAACTCAAGGCGCTGGAATCCGAACTGATCTCGGCACCCGACCCGCAGTTCCGCTTCCACTCCGGCAAGCCGGCCTGAATAACGCTATCTCGGCATCGACTCCAGCCGCGGCCCGCGGGAATCCCACCTGACGACGCTGCCCTGCGTGTACCAGTCGCCGAGCACGATGCGCTTGGCCCTGCGGCTGCCTAAATCAACAGTGTGCACGTCGGGTCGGTGGGTGTGGCCGTGCAGCAGGATGTCCACGTTATAGTTGCGAATCACCTTCTCGACGGCCTGCTGGTTGACGTCCATGATCTCGAGGCTCATGTTGATGGTCTGCTCGAGGCTTTGCCGCCGGGCCTCCTGGGCGATGCGCAGCCGCTCTTTCAGGGGCTTGGCGCGTATGTTCCGCTGCCATTCCGGGTCGCGCACCATCTTGCGCACACGCTGGTACTGCACGTCGTCGGTGCACAGTATGTCGCCGTGGCTGAGTAGCGTTTTCTGCCCGTACAGCGTGGTCTTGCAGGGATCCTTGAGGATCTTGACACCCGTCTCGTTCGCAAATTCGTGGCCGATCATGAAGTCGCGGTTGCCGTGCATGAAATACACGGGCACGCCGCGGTCGGTCAGCTTGCGGATCGCGCGCTTGATCGTGAAGTAGTGCGCGTTCGGGTCATCGTCGCCCACCCAGGCCTCGAACAGGTCGCCGAGTATGTACAGCTCCTCGGCGTCCCGCGCATCCTGTTCCATGAAGGCCAGGAACTGTTTCGCGATGTCGGGGCGCTCGGCCTCGAGGTGCAGGTCTGATATGAAGAGGGTAGCCATCGCTTACTCGAAGGTGTAGCGAGACATTTTCTTGATGACGATCGGAATCTGCGGGACGTCCGAGCGAAACGGTCCCTGCGGCCCGGTCGGCGTTGCAGCGATCTTGTCGACAACTTCCATGCCCTGGATTACGAACCCGAACACCGTATAGCCCCAGTTGCCGCCTGCGCTGTCCTTCTTCGGGTCGAGGCGCGTGTTGTCGACGACGTTGATGAAAAACTGCGAGTTAGCCGAATGCGGGTCGCCGGTGCGGGCCATCGCGATCGTGCCGCGCACGTTGCTCATGCCGTTACCCGACTCGTTGGGGATCGTTGCATCGGTCTCCTTGCGCACGAGGTTCGGCGTATGCCCGCCACCCTGGACCATGAAACCAGGCATTACGCGGTGGAAGATCGTGCCGTCGTAGAAACCACTGTCGACGAGTTCCAGGAAGTGGCCGACCGTTATCGGCGCCTGGCGGCCGTCGAGTTCCACGATGATGGTGCCCTCGGAGGTCACCATTTCCACGTAGGGGTGCGCGGGCACCTGGCCGGCGGCGATAGTCGTTGCGCCGGCAAAGGACAGGATCAGGCCGATCAGGGTCTTTTTCATGGTTGCCTCGAGTGATCTTTTGGAGCGGCCCGTGGCCGCCAATCATTGATTGCAGTGGCAAAAATACCAAATTGACGGGCCCGGGTCCCGCCCGTATCATCGTGCCCCCGCGAGTCCCGGCCCGTGCCACCCCTGGATGTAGGAGCGGCCCATGGCCGCGATATGTGGGGACGCAATGTGCAGGAGCGGCCCATGGCCGCGACACGCGCAGCGTAGGCTAGAATACCGGGCATCGGGGCATGGCGCAGTCTGGTAGCGCATCTGCTTTGGGAGCAGAGGGTCGGCGGTTCGAATCCGTCTGCCCCGACCAGGTATAGAAAATACGGTAGGATTCAGGCCGAGATGCGCCCGTAGCTCAACCGGATAGAGCATCGGCCTTCTAAGCCGAGGGTTGCAGGTTCGAGTCCTGCCGGGCGCGCCAGCTTCGCTGGCACTATAGGCGCGGTGCAAGCCGCGATACAATTCGCCAGACCGTGGTGGGCGTAGCTCAGTTGGTAGAGCCCCGGGTTGTGATCCCGGTCGTCGTGGGTTCGAGTCCCATCGTCCACCCCACCCTTTCTCGACGACCGGGATCGGTCATTCAGTGATCCCGGTCGGTCTCACGGTCGAAGACTTGCCGCTGGCGGAGAGTGCTCATGCTGGTTGAGTAGGGTTCGAGTCCCATCGTCCACCCCAATTCCTTTTGATGCCGTAGGAGCGGGCCATGCCCGCGATCGCGCCCATGGGGCGCTCCTACAGGTCGCGCGGCGCTTCCCGCGGTCGCGCCCATGGGGCGCTCCTACAGGTCGCGCGGCGCTTCCCGCGATCGCGCCCATGGGGCGCTCCTACGACGTACAGCCATCCTCCTGGTCGAGCAGCGCCCTGGCCTCGTCCGTGGGCGTCTCGATCGGGCTGCTGCCGGCATCGAACACGACCCTCCAGCTGCCGTCAGGCTTCAGTCGCCAGACCGAGTTGAACGTGCCCCACAGCTCCGTCCGCTTGCCGTCCTCGTCGGTCATGATCAGCCGGTAAGGGCCGCGCGTCAGCGCGAGCTTGCCGTCCTCGAGCACCTCGACAAACTGCGGTCGCCACTTGATCTCGCTGCCGCCCTCTGTCAGGAGCGGCTCCCAGGCTTGGGTAATGGCAGCGGGCCCGCGGATGGCCGCGTTGCCCACGAAACGGGCGTCCTCGTCGATGAACGAGGCGAAGAGATCTGCGTCCCTGGCCTCGGCCGCCTTGCTGAAGCCGATCTCGCGACAGCGTACCTCGTCGGCCGTATCCGCAAGCGCCGCGGCACTCGCCAGAAGCAGCCCTGACAGGATCAATCTGGTCATGCCCCATCCCCCTTTTTTTGGTAATATCCCGCGTCCACCAGCCTTGGACTCGCCGGCCTGGCGATTGTTTCAAAGGAAGGGCCTCTAGCTCAATTGGTAGAGCAGTAGACTCTTAATCTATTGGTTCGGGGTTCGAGTCCCCGGGGGCCCACCAATCCTGGCCATCAGGCAATCGTCATGAATTGATCACCCGTCCGTCAGGCAGCCACCAACATTGGCCCGCATGCTTTGTACTGCTTAATGACAGGGGGAAAACCCATGAAAGAGCAGTCGAACGCCCAGCCCGGCATGATTGGTTACGCGATGATCCTGGCGGTATTCCTGGCGGTTGCCTTGCCCGCGCTAATCTAGCCGGGGACATTCAGACCGAAGGGCGACCGTTGGTCGCTCGCCAGAGTCGCCTTTCCTCCAGGCGAAGTCCCGCTTCAAGGCGGCTCGCCTTTGCCGCCTGAACTGCGGTATTCCTGCCGGGCGCTACTCGTGATGCCCGTCCCGCTGAGTTGGGCTCCTACAGGCCAAATCTTTCCGTTATAATTTCCGGCTGGCATGCGAAAGTGGCGGAATTGGTAGACGCGCTGGCTTTAGGTGCCAGTGGGGCAACCCGTGAGAGTTCGAGTCTCTCCTTTCGCACCACTGCCGACTGCCAGCAAGTGATTGATTGTCAACGAAATAAATTGCGCCGGGCGGCTGCATCAGCCGCCCGGTGGACGTTAAAGGAACCAACAAGATGCAGGTAACTGTCGAGTCGACGGGGACATTGGAGCGGCGCATGCGCGTCGAACTGCCGGCGGAGCGGATCGATAACGAGGTCGATTCGCGCCTGAAGGCGTGGGGCCGCAAGGCGAAGATCAAGGGCTTCCGCCCCGGCAAGGTGCCGCCCAAGGTGGTCAAGCAGCGCTACGGCAAGCAGATCCGCGAGGAGGTGCTGAACGAGGTCATGCAGCAGAGCTTCTCCGATGCGCTGGCGCAGGAGAACCTGAACCCGGCCGGCGGCCCGCGCATCGAGCCCGCGCCGGTCGGCGACGGCGCCACGTTCGCCTACGTGGCGACCTTCGAGGTCATGCCCGAGGTCGAGCTGAAGGACCTCGACAAGATCAAGGTCGAGAAGCCCGACGTCGAGATTTCGGACGCCGACATGGACGAGATGATCCTCAAGCTCAGGAAGCAGAAAGCGACCTGGGAGGAGGTCGACCGCGCGTCGGCCGACGGCGACCGCGTCGTCTGCGATTTCGAGGGCACGCTGAAGGGCGAAGCGTTCGAGGGCGGCACGGGCAAGGCGATCCCGGTGATCCTCGGCGCGGGCCACATGCTGCCGGATTTCGAGAAGGGCCTGCACGGTGTCAAGCCCGGCCAGGAGAAGAAGATCAAGGTCAAGTTCCCGAAGGACTACCACGCCGAGAACCTCGCGGGTAAGAAAGTCGATTTCGCCATCACGGTGCGCCGCGTCGAGGAGGAAGTGCTGCCGCCGGTGGACGACGCGCTCGCGGAGATGTTCGAGGTAAAGGAGGGCGGGCTGGACCAGTTCATAAAGGACGTTCGCGACAACATGGGCCGAGAGGCCAACGCGAAGGTCGAAAGCGACATTCGCGACCAGGTGATGAACGCCTTGCTCGAGACCAACCCGATCGACATCCCGCAGACCCTCAAGCACCAGGAAATGCACACGATGCAGCACGAGGCCATGCAGCGCCTCGGCATCGAGGATCACGACCAGGCGCCGCCCATCGAGAATTTTGCCGAGATGGCCGAAAAGCGCGTGCGGCTGGGCCTGCTCGTCAGCCAGGTCATCTCGGACCAGAAACTCGCGGCCGACGAGGACAAAGTCCGGCAGCGGGTCGAGGAGATGTGCGCCGGCTACGAGAACGCCGCGGACATGGTCAACGTCTACATGAGCAACCCGCAGCTTCTGCAGCAAATCCGGCCGATGGTGCTGGAGCAGCAGGCCCTCGACTGGCTCATGGAGAACGGCAAGACCACGGTTAAAAAGATTGCGTTCAGCGATTACATGAATACCTGATCGGCCGGCTTTCGTGAGAAGATACTTGAGGATTTCGGATACACCGCCAACAGGAACACACATGAGCGAACCAAGGGCACTGAATCTCGTACCGATGGTCGTCGAACAGACGGCGAGGGGTGAACGGGCATACGACATCTACTCGAGGCTGCTCAAGGACCGCCTCGTCTTCGTTGTCGGCCCCGTCGAGGACCACATGGCCAACCTGGTCGTGGCGCAGCTGCTATTCCTCGAGTCCGAGAATGCCGACAAGGACATCCACCTGTACATCAATTCGCCGGGCGGGGTCGTGACGGCAGGGTTGTCTATCTACGACACGATGCAGTTCATCAACTGCGACGTCTCGACGATCTGTGTCGGCCAGGCCGCGAGCATGGGCGCGCTGCTGCTGGCCGGCGGCACCAAGGGCAAGCGTTTTGCACTGCCGCATTCCCGCGTCATGGTCCATCAGCCGAGCGCCGGCTACCAGGGCCAGGCCACCGATATCTCGATTCACGCCAACGAGGTCCTCGAACTGAAGAAACGCCTCAACGAGATCATGGCAAAGCACACGGGCCAGCCGATCGACATCATCGAGCGGGATCTCGAGCGCGACAATTTCATGGGCGCGCAAAAAGCACTCGAATACGGCATCGTCGATACCGTGCTCGAGCAGCGCAAGGAAATCTCGGCCGAAGGCAAAAGATAACGCCAGTTATATCAGTCGGTTATATGCATCCCGGCACGATGAACGGGACGTGGTGCTTTGCACCATTAATTGCCGCGTGTTATATACACTCACAGTCGTAACAGGCTGATTTTTATGTCACAGAGGCCACCCCTGTATGAGCGATGATTCCCGCGGCAAGAACGAGGACGGCAAGCTCCTCTATTGTTCTTTTTGCGGCAAGAGCCAGCACGAAGTTCGCAAGCTGATTGCGGGCCCGTCCGTCTTTATTTGCGACGAGTGCGTCGAGCTCTGCAACGACATCATTCGCGAGGAGCTCGAAGACGCGGGTGAGGCAGGGCACGACCGGCTGCCCAAGCCGAAAGAAATCAAGGACATCCTCGATGAGTACGTGATCGGCCAGCAGCGGGCCAAGAAGGTGCTGTCGGTCGCCGTGTACAACCACTACAAACGTCTTAACGACCGGCTGGACGAGCGCTCGAAGGAAGACATCGAGCTGGCCAAGAGCAACATCCTGCTCATCGGCCCGACCGGCTGTGGCAAGACCTTGCTGGCCGAGACCCTGGCGCGGCTTCTGAACGTGCCGTTCACGATCGCTGATGCGACCACGCTGACCGAGGCGGGCTACGTCGGCGAGGACGTCGAGAACATCATCCAGAAGCTGCTGCAGAAGTGCGACTACGACGTCGAAAAGGCGCAGACCGGCATCGTCTACATCGACGAAATCGACAAGATCTCGCGCAAGTCGGACAACCCGTCGATCACGCGCGACGTCTCGGGTGAGGGCGTGCAGCAGGCGCTGCTCAAGCTGATCGAGGGCACGATTGCCTCGGTGCCACCGCAGGGCGGCCGCAAGCACCCGCAGCAGGAATTCCTGCAGGTCGACACCAGCAACATCCTGTTCATTTGCGGCGGCGCGTTCGCCGGGCTCGACAAGATCATCCTGAACCGTTCCTCCAAGAGCGGCATCGGCTTCGTGGCCGAGGTCAAGACCGAGGAGAACGAGCAGTCGATCGGTGAGCTGCTCCACGAGGTGGAGCCGGAAGACCTCATTCGCTACGGGCTCATCCCCGAATTCGTCGGCCGCCTGCCGGTCGTGGCAACGCTGGAGGAGCTCGACGAGGACGCGCTCATCCAGATCCTGCTCGAGCCGAAGAACGCGCTGACGAAGCAGTACCGCAAGCTGTTCGAAATGGAGGGCGTCGAGCTGGAGTTTCGCGATGACGCGCTCTCGGCCGTGGCCAAGAGGGCCATGGAGCGCAAGACGGGCGCGCGCGG
>JBFFSI010000002.1:0-75873 GCA_041572475.1 Woeseiaceae bacterium | reverse complement strand
CTGGCGCGAGCAATGCGAGGAACTTGCCGGGGAGCCGGCGCCGACGCTGCCGGAAGGGCGCTTCAACCTCGTCGTGCCCCGATCCCGCTGCCCGTCCTGCGGTGCACCGATCAAGGCCTGGCAGAACATCCCCGTCCTCAGTTACCTCCTGCTGGGGGCCCAGTGCGCCAATTGCCGCGAATCGATCTCGGCACGGTACCCGCTGGTCGAGATACTCACGGCGGCCCTCGCTGCGATCTGTGCCTGGCATTTCGGTTTCGGCTGGGAAGCGCTGCTGGCGATCGGCCTGACATGCGCCCTTGTGGCGATCAGCCTGATCGATGCCGATCACCAGCTGATCCCGGACTCGATCGTCATCCCGCTGCTGTGGGTCGGGCTCTTCATGAGCCTCTTTCATCCCCTGTCAGGCGCCCAGACGCTGTTCATCGCACCCAGCGACGCCATCATTGGTGCGCTCGCGGGCTACCTGAGCCTGTGGAGCGTCTACCAGCTCTTCAAGCTGGTGACCGGCAAGGAGGGCATGGGGTACGGCGACTTCAAGCTCCTTGCGGCACTTGGCGCCTGGCTCGGCTGGCAGCTGCTGCACGTCATCATCTTGATGTCGGCCGTCGTCGGCGCGATCGTGGGTATCGCGATGGTCGTGTTTCGCGGTCGCGACCGGCGCGTCCCGATCCCATTCGGCCCGTATCTCGCAGCCGCGGGCTGGATTGCGATGCTCTGGGGCGAGCGGCTCTGGAATGCCTATTTGGACAAGCTTCTTTAAGTGACCGGGACCGATTTCAGACCGTTGCGCGTCGGCCTGACCGGCGGTATCGCGAGCGGCAAATCCGTGGTCGCCGACATGTTTGCGGCACTGGGCGCCGTGATCATCGATACCGACGTCATCGCTCGCGAGGTCGTCATGCCCGGCCAGCCGGCGCTGGACGAAATCCGCAACGAGTTTGGCCCCGACGTGATCGGCCCGGACGGCAGCCTCGACCGACGCGCCATGCGCAAGCGCGTCTTCGAGGACGAGCCGCTGCGGC
Source organism: Woeseiaceae bacterium (assembly GCA_041572475.1). Lineage (GTDB taxonomy): Bacteria > Pseudomonadota > Gammaproteobacteria > Steroidobacterales > Woeseiaceae > UBA1847. The sequence goes on along the minus strand of JBFFSI010000002.1, from coordinate 74,848 downwards.
TGCGGCTGGAGGAAATCCTGCACCCGCGCATACGCGACGAGACGTTCCGGCAGGCGAGCAAAGCCGGCGGCGCATACCAGGTCATTGTCGTCCCGCTGCTCGCAGAGTCCCCGCTGAAGGACTACGTGGACCGCATACTCGTCGTCGACTGCGACGAAGACACCCAGGTCAACCGCCTGCTCGAACGCGACGCCGAGACCATGGAACAGGCCCAGCGCATCCTTGCGGCGCAGGCCAGCCGGGAGGAGCGTCTCGCCATTGCAGACGACGTCATCGACAACAGTCGCTCGCTGGAGGAGACCCGGCGGCAAGTCGCGGCGCTACACGACGTTTACATCGGGTTGCAAGGCCAGTCGGCATAATTTGCCCCCAAGGGGTCCGGAGGCGCAAAATAGCCTGATGGCAAAGCCGGCAAGCAATCTCGTGGACCGGGCCGCGGCGAGTGGCCCGGCTTACTATGAGCAGCCGGTATCTGAGCGCATGCGCACCTTCCTGCGCCTCGAATTCCTGTACCAGCAGCTGCTGTACAACAACGAGCACGAGAGCAACTGGGCGACGCGCGCGACCATCGCGGGCCTGCTCGAGATCCTGGCCATCCTGTCGAGGGGCGACGTTCGCAGCGAGGTGCACAAGGAACTCGACCACCAGCTCGACCTCCTGCAGCGTTTCCAGAGCCAGCCGGGCGTGGACGGCGGGCGCCTCGACGCCCTGATCCGGAACCTCGTCAGCAGCCGTGCCGAGATCGATGGCGTCGGCACGCAGTACCTGCAGCCCCTCAAGGAATCGGACTTCCTCAATTCGATCAAGAACCGCAGTGCGATCCCCGGGGGTACCTGCGAGTTCGACCTGCCCGAGTACAACCACTGGTTGCGGCAGCCTCCCGAACGTCGGCAGCAGGACATCTCGCGATGGATCGGCGCGATCCGGCCGCTGTGTGATGCGGTCAGCGAGGTCCTCTGGCTGATCCGGGAGACCGGCCAGCCCGCCGACAAGGTCGCGATCAACGGGATGTACCAGCACAGCATGCAAAAGGATTCGAATTGCCGCCTGTTGCGCGTCAGCGTCTCGGGCGACCGTTCACTCTACCCGGAGATCAGCGGCAGCCAGCACCGCTTCACGGTGCGGTTCCTGGAGTGGTCGAGTATCGAGCAGCGGGCCGTGCAGACCGGGCACGACGTGCCGTTTCAGCTGATCATCTGCTGACTTCCCTCGCGGCTTGCGCGCGCCATGTTTGTCTCGGTCATGGCTCGCGGCGCAAAGCGCCGCTGCGCATTACTTCCCTCGACAAACTGCCGCACGCAACCCCTAGAAACGCCTCAATGCGTCAACCACCGGTGCGTCCGCAGGCAATAGCACGTCTTGATCGAGTTCGTTGGGATGGAGCCAGCGGAGTTCCTGGCCCTCGAGGCCTCGCGGCTCGCCGCGCCAGTCCGTGACGATGAAGAATTCCAGGGAGACGGCGCGATCCGGGTATTCGTGGTGCAGGGTCATGTAGGGCTCGGCAGCGGCGATGACGATGCCGAGTTCCTCGACGAGTTCGCGTCGCAGGGCATCGATAGCGCTTTCACCGTCGACGATCTTGCCGCCGGGAAACTCCCACAGGCCGCTGAACGAGCCGTCACAGAGCCGCTCCGAGATCAGGACCTGGCCGTCAGCATCGCGCAGGATGCCGGCGGCAACGTGAAAATGATTCATTGCACTGTCAGGTTCAGCTCAGCTTGCCATGGCATTGCTTGAACTTCTTCCCGGATCCGCAGGGGCAGGGTTCGTTCCGGCCGACCTTGCGCCCCTCGCGCACAAAAGGCTCGGGCGGCGGCGCGGCAGCCGGCGCTCCGGCAGCCTGCTGCCCGGGCGGCGGCGCGGCCTCCCCGAGGGCGGATGCCTGAGCGTGCTGGAAGCGCATCCGCTCGGCGGCGCGGCGCCGTTCTTCCGTGTCGTCGAGGTCCTGCTCATCCTGGATGCGAATACGCGTCAGGATGCTGATCGTGTCGTGTTTGACCCGGTCCATCATCGTGCCAAACATCTCGAAAGCTTCGCGCTTGTATTCCTGCTTCGGGTTCTTCTGCGCGTAGGACCGCAAGCCGATACCCTGGCGCAGGTGGTCCATCGCCGCGAGGTGCTCTTTCCAGTGCAGGTCCAGCTGGCGCAGCATGACCTGCTTTTCCACGTTGCGCATGAGTTCGGCGCCGATCCGGCCTTCTTTATTCTTGTACGCTTTCGTGCTTTCCTCGATACACCGCCCGGCGATGGCGTCGTCATTCAGGGTCGGGTCTTCCCGCAGCCAGCGGTCGATCTCCAGGCTCAGTCCGAAGTCGGCCTCGAGCTCCTGCATCAGTCCCTCGATATCCCATTGCTCGTCCAGGCTGCCCGGCGGGATATGCGCCCGCACCGAGCTCTCGACAACCTCCTCGCGGATCGCGGCAACGGAATCTTCGATCTCGTCCGCGGCCATCAGCTCCGAGCGCTGGTGGTAGACGACCTTGCGCTGGTCATTGGCGACGTCATCGTACTCGAGCAGGTTCTTGCGAATATCGAAGTTGTGGGCCTCGACCTTGCGTTGTGCGCGCTCGATTTGCCTCGAGAGCAGCTTGCTCTCGATCGCCTCGCCCGGCTGCATGCCGGCGCGCGAGAGCAGCGACTTGGTCCGGTCCGGGTCGCCGAAGATGCGCATCAACGAGTCTTCCATCGACAGGTAGAACCGTGAGGAACCAGGATCACCCTGGCGGCCGGAGCGGCCGCGCAGCTGGTTGTCGATACGCCGCGATTCGTGCCGCTCGGTGCCGATGATGTGCAGGCCACCCGCGTCGATGACCTGTTCGTGACGTTTCTGCCAGTCGCCACGGATGGCGCCGGCATCGGTGCCCTCGCCCGCTGCCGCGATTTCGGCATCGAGGTTGCCGCCAAGCACGATGTCGGTGCCGCGGCCTGCCATGTTGGTTGCGATCGTGATCGCGCCGGGCCTGCCTGCGTGCTGCACGACGATGGCCTCGCGTTCGTGCTGCTTCGCGTTGAGGACTTCGTGGTCGATCTTTTGCTGGCGCAGAATGTTGGACAGCCGCTCGGAGGTTTCGATCGAGGTCGTGCCGACGAGGACCGGCTGGCCGCGTTCGCGGCAGTCGGAGATGTCCTCTATGATCGCTTTGAACTTGTCGTCCTCGGTGAGGTACACCAGATCCGGCGCATCGTCGCGAATCATGTCCTTGTGCGTGGGGATGACCACGACCTCGAGCCCGTAGATTTGCTGGAACTCGAAGGCCTCCGTATCCGCTGTGCCCGTCATGCCGGACAGGTTTTTATACAGGCGAAAGTAGTTCTGGAAGGTGATCGAGGCAACCGTCTGGTTCTCCTGCTTGACCTTGACACCCTCTTTCGCCTCGACCGCCTGGTGGAGGCCGTCCGACCAGCGCCGGCCCGGCATCGTGCGCCCGGTGAACTCGTCGACGATCACGACTTCACCATTGCTGACGATGTAGTCGACGTCCTTCTGGAAGATTGCGTGTGCACGCAGCGCGGCATTCAGATGGTGCAACAGACGGATATTGCCGGCATCGTAAAGGCTCTCCCCTTCCTCGAGCAGGCCGGCGCGAGCCATCAGTGACTCGATCTTCTCGAGGCCGTCTTCGGTCATGAAGGCCTGCTTGGCCTTCTCGTCAGTCGTGAAGTCGCCACGCGGTGCGAGCTTGCACGCCGCGACCTTGTCGCTGTCGCTGACCAGCACCACGTCGGCGCCCCTCGCGTTGCCGATGTCGACCGCCTCCTCGAGGCTCATGACGTCGGTCTGGGCACCGTCACCACCATCGAGTGTGACCGGCTTGCCCTTCTCGTCCACCAGGCTCACCGTGCGCGCCATGATGTCGAAATTGGTCGGCTGCTCGGGCTCGACGTGCCGCTTTAGTTTCGGGATCAATTTATTGATGTGGCCATAGAGGTCCGTGCTCGCCTCGGCCGGACCCGAGATAATCAGCGGCGTGCGGGCCTCGTCGATCAGGATGGAGTCCACCTCGTCGACGATAGCGAAGTTCAGGTCACGCTGGACCTTGTCCTCGAGCGAGAAAGCCAGGTTGTCGCGAAGGTAGTCGAAGCCGAGTTCGTTATTGGTCGCATACGTGATGTCGGCCGTGTAGGCGGCCCGCTTTTCTTCCGAACCCTGGCCGGCCTTGGAAACCCCGACCGTCAGGCCGAGGAACTCGTACACGGGCCCCATCCAGCCCGCGTCGCGCTGCGCGAGATATTCATTCACGGTGACGATGTGCACGCCGCGGCCGCTGATCGCGTTGAGGTAGGCCGGCAGGGTCGCGACCAGTGTCTTACCCTCACCCGTGCGCATTTCGGCGATGTTGCCGTCGTGCAGGACCATCCCGCCGATCAGCTGGACGTCGAAGGGCCGCAGGCCGAGCGTGCGAACCGCCGCTTCCCTCGCGACGGCGAAGGTTTCCGGCATCAACGCCTCCAGGCTCTCGCCGTCGGCGTAGCGCTGGCGAAACTCTTCCGTCTTGGCTCGCAGCGCCGCGTCGTCGAGCGCCTTGATGCCCTCTTCGAGCGCATTGATCTTGTCGACGACCGTGGAATACTGGCGCAGTAGCCGCTGGTTGCGGCTACCAAAAATGCGTGTCAAAAAGTTGGCCACGGGGGCTCCTGCAATCAATTCAGCCCGTCGCCCGCTGCTCCGCGGACGCACGAAGGCCGGTATTCTATCGGATGTCGTTGTATTTGGGTGATTTTCGGGATCTCAAGTTCCCGCGGGGCCTGGTCGGACCCGGTCAGTCTACTTCGACGATGCGCGAATGAAATTCACGGGGTTGACGCGGCGGCCGTCCTTGAGCACCTCGAAGTGCAGGTTGGGGCCCGTGGCGCGGCCGGTTTCTCCCATCAGCGCGACGGGCTGGCCCTTCTTTACCTCGTCACCCATCGTGACGAGATTCTCGGAATTGTGCGCGTAGCGGGTCGAGTACCCATTGCCGTGATTTATCTCGACCATGACGCCATAGCCGTAGCGGTCCGCCGACCAGGTAACCACGCCGTCGGCGACGGCGAGAACCTTGTCGCCGAGCTTGCCGGCGAAATCGATGCCGGTGTGATTGGCTGGCTTGCCGGTAAAAGGGTCGGTGCGGCGGCCAAAGTACGACGAGATCCAGCCCGAATTCACCGGGCGCCCCTGCGGGTGGACGCGCTGCTGCAGGTTCTCGCCCATCAGGAGGTTTTCCAGTACACCGAGCTGCGCCTCGCGATCGCTAAGCTGGTAATCGAGCGCCTCGATCGTCTCGACGATTTCCGGAACGGGAACGTTCGAGCCCGTCATCAGCGGCTCCTCGGGACCACCCAAAGCGGGTTCCGAATCGAAGTCGAATTCGCCGTCGTCGAGATCGGCCATGTCGGTAAGCCGGCGGCCGAGAGCATCGAGCCGGATCACCCGCGCGTTGATCTGCGCCAGGCGAATGGCCAGGGCATCGAGCGTGTCCTCGTTTTCCTGGCGAATGGTCTGGATTTCTGCGCGCTGCTGATCGATTTCCGCGGTCAGGTGCGCGACGTCATTGATGCTGACCCCGGAGCCCGTCAGCGAGGAGTACCAGTAGCCAGCGGCAAACCCGCATGCACCGAGCACGGCCACGCAGACGGCAACGAAGCCCGTGGCCCTGAGGCCGGACAGGTTCAATTGCCGGGCCCTTCCAAGGCCCTTGCCAAAGATAACTACATTCATCGAGTGCGCCCCTGATGCAGCCGCCGCAACCGGTTGCCGCAAGCCTCTCTGCGCGTAACGACGCGGGTTGCCGGTCCAGTCAGGCCCGTCGTTGTCGTTGTATGCCCGCGTCCAAAATTCATCTCGGAAGCCCCGCTGTCGTAGGATCAGGTCCCGTAGACCGGTGGTTTTGCGCCCTCACTTTTCAGTGAGTTAGCCCTTGTCGAGAACGACAATATGCATAATGCCGTTTTTTTTTACAAGATAAGGGCTCCGGAAGGGTGATCTGGGTCACCCGGAATCGGCTAAAATCGCCAACTGCGTCACAATTTCATGCCGCCAAAACGCCTCAAAAATCTGCTGAATCCCAATGCCGGCGAGGGCTTGGGCGGGATCGTCCGCCGCGCGCGCGAGCTGGACGGCCTCGCCGAGGCACTTAGGAAGGCCCTGCCCGCCGACGAGGCTGCCGGTATCGTCGCTGCGAACATTCGCGATGATGGCGAGCTGGTGGTGCTGACCGAGAGCCCGGCCTGGGCGGCCCGACTGCGCTACGAAGCGGAGCGGCTGATCCAGGCGGCCAGGGATACCGGCGCCACGGTGACCGGCTGCAAGGTGCGCGTGGGCCGGCGCTAGTCGTCCAGGTGGATGTTGACCCGGCGGTTCTGCCTGCCCTTCTTCTCGACCTTGCCGATCCGGACCTGACCGACCTCCGCGGTGGACCGGACGTGGGTACCGCCGCAGGGCTGCAGGTCCACGCCCTCGATCTCGAGCAGCCGGATGCTGCCCATGCCGCGAGGCGGCTGCACCGACATGGTCCTGACGAGCTCCGGCTGCGCGTCCAGTTCGTCCTCGGTGATCCATCGGCAGCGCACCCTGTGGTCACCGGCCACGAGTTCCGCGATTCCCGCCGCAACCGCCTCCTTGTCGACCGTGTCCTCCATGTCGAAGTCGAGCCGGCTTTTTTCCGCCGATATGTTGCCGCCGGTCACGCCGTAGTTCAGTACCGAGCCGAGAAGATGCATCGCGGTGTGCATGCGCATATGCCGGTAGCGGCGCTCCCAGTCGATCGCAAGTTGCACCTCGTCCCCGACTTCCGGCGCGTCGGCGCCGTCGGCCAGCACGTGCAGGATCCCGCCGTCGCCGTAGCGCGTATCGACGACCGCGGCACTGCCGCTTTGCCACGACAGCGTGCCGGTGTCCCCTGGCTGGCCGCCCCCCAGCGGATAGAAGACGGTCCGGTCCACGATCACGCCACCGTCCTCGACGACGATGACGCGCGCATCGCATTCGCGCAGGTACGAGTCTTCACGGAACAGCTCTTCGGTCATGTCAGAAAGTCGTCCTTATCCGACCCCCGTCCACGAGGATGTTTTGCGCCGTAATATAGGCCGCCTGCTGGCTGCAAAGGAAGGCGCAGACCGCCCCGAACTCGTCGGGGTCGCCCGGACGACCGGCCGGAAAGTCGGCAAAGAAAGCCTGCATGTATTCCGCGGTCGTCTGCCCGGCCGCAGCCGCGCGCGAACCGAAGATCGCGTCGAGCCGCGCCGTTGCGTGATAGCCGGGCAGGAGATTGTTGATAGTCACGTTGTACCGCGCCGGCTCGCGGGCGATGCCGGACACGAAGCCCGTGAGCCCGGAGCGGGCGCCGTTCGAAAGGCCGAGGTCCGGGATCGGCTCCTTGACCGAACTGCTCGTGATGTTGACGATCCGCCCGAACCTCCGATCGATCATGCCGTCGAGGGTAAGCCGGATCATGTCGATCGGCGAGTACATGTTGGCATTGACGGCGTCGAACCAGTCGGACTGGTCCCAGTCCCGGAAATCGCCGGGCGGCGGGCCGCCGGCATTGTTGACGAGAATATCCGGCTCGGGACAGGCTTCGAGCAGGCGGCGCCGGTCGGCCGCCGACGTCACGTCGGCGACGATCGCGTGCACAGCACCGCCGCCGGCGCCGGCTATTTCGTCCCGGGCCTTTCCGAGGCTGGCCTCGTCCCGGCCGCAGATCCAGACATTGACGCCTTCTTTCGCGAGCGCCAGCGCGCAGGCCCTGCCGAGGCCCCGGCTCGAGGCACAGACGATAGCCGATCTACCGGCGATCCCGAGGTCCATTCAGGCGTAAGCGGGGGTGGCGTAGGAAATCGGCGCCTTGCGCGAGTCCTCGAAAGTGACTTCTTCCCACGCGGACTCTTCTTCCAGCAATGCGCGGAGCAGCTTGTTGTTCAGCTCGTGCCCGGATTTGTAGGCACGAAATTCACCGATTACGCAGTGGCCGAGGAGGTAGACGTCCCCGATCGCGTCGAGGATCTTGTGGATGACGAACTCGTTGGCATAGCGCAAGCCGTCCTCGTTCAGGATGCGGTAGTCGTCAAGAACGATGGCGTTGTCCATGCTGCCGCCCAGCGTGAGGTTGCGCTCGCGCAGCGCCTCTACGTCGCGAAGGAAACAGAACGTGCGCGCGCGGCTGACCTCCTTCAGGAATGACGTGGACGAAAAGTCGATGCTGGCATCCTGCTTGAGCTTGTTGAAAACGGGGTGATTGAAATGGACCTCGAAATTCACCTTGAAGCCGTTGAACGGCAGGAGTTCGGCCCACTTGTCACCGTCCTCGACGCGCACCTTGCGCTTGATGCGAATGAAGCGCTTCGCCGCGTTCTGCTCTTCGATGCCTGCGGACTGCAGCAGGAACACGAACGGCCCGGCGCTGCCGTCCATGATGGGCACTTCCGGCGCCGACAGGTCGACCGTGACGTTGTCGATGCCGAGCCCGGCGAGCGCCGACATCAGGTGTTCGACCGTCGCCACCTTGACACCGTCCTTGACGAGCGTCGTGCCGAGCATCGTCTCGCCGACCAGCCGGGCATCGGCCTTGATATCGACCGGGTGATCCAGGTCTACGCGGCGGAAAGTGATACCGGAATTTTCCGCGGCGGGCCGCAGCGTCATGTAGACCTTCTCGCCCGTGTGCAGCCCGACGCCCGTCGCGCGTATAGACGTCTTCAGAGTCCGTTGTCTAAGCATTGCCACAGCTGCAATAGTCCCCAGGATCGCTTCTGATCTAACTGTAGTAGTTATAGTGGTCTCGGCACAACGCTGCCCAAGCAATTATCGCAGCAAAATGTCAGCCGAATTTCCGCGCAAGGTTAACACAATGTGCGAAAAGTTCACAAGATTTCAACCTGTTAGCGACTATCGATCAGGTTCTGCAAGAACTACCGGGGTGGGCGGGGGAAAGAAGCCGCCGGCCCGGAGGATTCCGGGCCGGCAATGCGGAGGTCGATGACGAACGGCTGCCGTTTCGTCAGTCTGCCTGGCGCCTCAGGAACGCGGGTATGTCGAGCAGGTCCTCCTGCAACCCGGTGTTTTCGAGGCCGTCGCCAACGGCCCGCTTTCTCTGCACCGTGGGCTTGTCCAGGCCGTGGTAGTTGGGCTCGCTGGTGGCCGCAGCGGCGGGCCTGCGCACGATCCGCATGGGCGACTCGGCGTTGCTGGCAGCCTGCCCGAGCCCGGTGGCGACGACCGTCACGCGAATGCGATCCGTCATATCGGGATCGATTACCGTACCTACGACGACCGTCGCGTTGTCCGACGCAAATTCCTTGATCGTGTTGCCGACCTCCTGGAACTCGCCGATCGACAGGTCCATGCCCGCCGTGACATTCGCGAGGATGCCGTTCGCACCGGCCAGGTTGATGTCCTCGAGCAGCGGGCTCGAGATTGCGGCTTCTGCCGCCTCGCGGGCGCGGTCCTCTCCCGAGGACTCGCCGGAGCCCATCATCGCCATGCCCATCTCGGCCATTACCGTCTTGACGTCAGCGAAGTCGACGTTGATCAGTCCCGGGCGGGTAATCAGCTCGGCAATGCCCTGCACGGCTCCCTGGAGAACCTGGTTCGCCGAGCGGAAAGCGTCGAGAAGCGTCGTCTCGCCGCCGAGTACGGTCAGCAGTTTCTCGTTCGGGATCGTGATCAGCGAGTCCACGTGCTTGCCCAGTTCGGCAATGCCGTGTTCCGCGATCGCCATGCGCTTGCCACCCTCCATTATGAACGGCTTGGTGACGACCGCCACCGTCAGGATGCCGAGTTCCTTGGCGACCTGGGCTACGATCGGCGTCGCGCCGGTGCCGGTGCCGCCGCCCATGCCTGCGGTGATGAACAGCATGTCGGCACCCTTGATGACCTCCTGTATGCGGTCCCGATCCTCCATTGCGGCCTGCCGGCCGATGTCGGGATCGGCGCCCGCTCCGAGGCCCTTGGTAATGTTGCATCCGATCTGCAGCGCCGTGCGCACACGCGCACTGTTCAGCGCCTGGGCGTCCGTGTTGGCGCAAATGAAGTCGACTCCCTCGATTCCGGTTTCAACCATGTGAGCGACGGCGTTACCACCGCCGCCACCGACCCCGATGACTTTTATGACCGCGCTTTGGCTATGCGCATCCATTAGTTCGAACATTGATGTTTTCCTCCGCTTCTGGACCTTCATTGGGCAAACCCCGTTACTGCTTCCCCGGCACTCACTGGCCGGATTCCTAAAACTGTCCGCCAAACCACGCCTTCATACGCTCCCAGACATCGCCCAGGTTGCCGCTGATCGGTGTCGAGCGGGTGCCCCGGCGCTTGAGGTTTTCGCGGCCGTACAGCAACAGGCCGACACCCGTTGCATGAATCGGGTTACGGACGACCTCTGACAGGCCCTCCACGTATTGCGGCGTCCCGAGCCGCACGGGCATGTGAAACACCTCTTCGGCGAGTTCGACAGCCCCTTCCATCTTTGCGCTGCCCCCGGAAATCACGATGCCGGCTGCAATCAGCTCCTCGAAACCCGAACGACGCAGTTCGTCGCGAATCAGGCCAAACAGCTCTTCGTAGCGAGGCTCGACAATCTCGGCCAGCGTCTGCCGCGCCAGCCGCCGGGGCGGCCTTTCGCCGACGCTGGGGACCTCGATCGTCTCGTCGGGATTGGCGAGCTGCGACAGCGCGCACGCGTACTTGATCTTGATGTCCTCGGCGTGTTGCGTCGGCGTACGCATCGACACGGCGATATCGTTGGTGACCTGGTCGCCCGCAATCGGTATCACGGCGGTGTGCTGGATCGCGCCGCCGAGAAACACGGCGAGGTCCGTCGTGCCGCCACCAATGTCGACGATGCAGGAACCCAGCTCCTTCTCGTCGTCGGTGAGCACCGAGTAACTCGAGGCCAGCTGTTCGAGGACAATGTCGTCGACCTCCAGGCCGCAGCGCTGGACGCATTTGACGATGTTCTGCGCCGCGCTTTCCGCACCGGTTACCATGTGCACCTTCGCCTCGAGCCGCACGCCGGACATGCCGATCGGCTCGCGAATACCCTCCTGGCCGTCGATCAGGAATTCCTGCGGCAGGATGTGCAGGATCTTCTGGTCCGCCGGGATTGCCACGGCTCGCGCCGCGTCGATGACACGATCGACGTCGCCGGCACTGACTTCCTTGTCGCGGATGCCGACGATGCCGTGGGAGTTCAGGCTGCGGACGTGGCTGCCCGCTATGCCTGTGTAGACGGAGTGGATGTCGCAGCCTGCCATCAGCTCGGCCTCCTCCACGGCCCGCTGTATCGAGTGCACCGTCGACTCGATATTGACGACCACTCCCTTCTTCAGGCCGCGAGACGGGTGCGAACCGATCCCTACGACTTCGATCATGCCGTCATCGTTGATCTCGCCGACGATCGCAACGACCTTGGACGTGCCTACGTCCAGGCCGACGATCAGGTTCTTGTCACCGCGTTTGGACATTCAGTCGCCACCTCTCAGGGCAAGCATCTCGGGGACTCCCTCGTCCGCATCCTCTACCGGCGTACGCGACCCGTTGTTCCAGCCGATCGTGAAACCATTGCTGTAGCGCATATCGACGTAGTCGATGTCGGCCGCGCGCCCGGTGATGATGTTGGCCACGACGTCGAGGAACAGCTCGGTACGGTCATCAACCTCGCGCCGCCCGAGCCTGACCTCGACGCCGTTATGCAGGGTCATGTCCCACGCGCCGCGCGGATCGAGATGCACACGACGCAGGTCCAGGCCCAGCGGGATAAGGCGCTCGCGGACATCGAGGTACCGCTGCGCCACCAGCGCCGACGAGTCTGCCGGGCCGCTCAGGCGGGGTAACTCGGCAGGCACGTGCCGCGCTTCATTCACGAACAACTCGCCGCGCACGTTGAGCAGGCCCCGCTCGCCCCAGATCGCCGCGGGGACCTGCTCGGTGACCCGGATTCGCAGGCTGCTCGGCCAGCGGCGGGCAACCATCGCCTCGTCGATCCACGCGAGCGCGACGATGCGCTGCTGAATTCGCTCGAGGTCGGCACTGACGAAGCCGCCCTCGAGCTCGTCGGCGATCGCTTCTTCGATTTGCAGTGCCGTGACTCGCTGGAACGGGCCGTTGATTTCGATCGAGCGAATCGGCCGGTCCAGCATGCTGGCACTGGCCAGGTAGGTCGCAACCACCACGCCGATTGCAATCAGCGGGGTTACCACGTGCGCGACGTTTATCCTTGGCAGGCGGAAACGTCGGGTCTGCTTTTGCTGCTTCTTGCGTCTGGCTTGTCTACGCGTCATTGGCTGCCACCTCCAACGGGCCGGATCCGGCCACTTCGCTGACGCTGGTTTCGAGGATGCGCCAGCAGAGTTCCGCGAAATCAATGCCGGCCTGCCTGGCCGCCATGGGAACCAGGCTATGGCTGGTCATGCCGGGTATCGTGTTGACCTCCAGAACCTGTGGCTGACCGTCGGCACCGGTCATGAAATCGACGCGGCCCCAGCCGCGGCAGCCGAGCTCGTCGAACGCCGCGAGCGCGAGCTCGGCATAGCGGGCCTCTGCCTCGGCATCGTCGGTGCCGGGGCAGTGATACTCGGTGCGGTCAGACTCGTACTTGGCCCGGTAGTCATAAAACACGCGCGGCGTCTCGATGCGTATCGTCGGCAGCGCCTCACCCTGCAGGATGCCGACGGTGTACTCGCCGCCGACGATGCAGCGTTCCGCCAGCGCCACGCCGCCGTAGCCCAGGGCCAGCGACACTGACTCGGCAAGCTCGCCGCTCTCGAACACCTTGGTCATGCCGACGCTGGAGCCCTGTGCCGCCGGCTTCAGGATCAGCGGATAACCGAACTTCTCCGCGGCAATGACGGCGTCGGCGTAGTGCCGGATCACGGCGTAGTCCGGGGTAGGGATTCCGCAGGCCTCGAAGAGATGCTTGCTGCGCACCTTGTCCATTGCGAGCGCGGATGCAGTGATTCCGCTGCCCGTGTAGGGGACCCCGAGCCATTCCAGGGCGCCCTGGATCGCGCCGTCTTCGCCGCCCGTGCCGTGCAGGGCGATCCAGACGCGGTCGAAACCGGCGCCGGCGAACTCCGGGATGCCCTGCTCGGCGGGATCCCAGGCATGCGCATCGACGCCGCGCGCCCGCAGCGCCGCGAGCACGGCACCGCCGGTCACGAGCGAGATCTCCCGCTCCGCGGAATGTCCGCCCAGCATCACGGCGACCCGACCGAAGTCGCGGGCATCCTCGACAAGCAGCCGCGTTTCCCGCGCGGTTGAGGTACGGGTCATCGTGCGGCCTCCCCGACGATGCGGACCTCGTGGACGAGTTCCACGCCGTGCGTGTCGAGCACCGTCTGTCGCACGTGCTCTATCAGTTCCTCGATATCGGTCGCCGTAGCCGATCCCGTGTTGATAATGAAGTTGGCATGTTTCGGCGAGACTTCGGCGCCGCCGATCGAATAGCCCTTGAGGCCGGAAGCCTCGATGAGCCGGGCCGCGTAGTCGTTGGGCGGGTTGCGAAACACCGACCCGCAGCTCGGCAAGCCGAGGGGCTGCGTCGCCTTGCGCCGCTCGAGCATGGCATCCAGCGTCTCGATGCTTGCTTCAGCATCCGGGTCGAAGCGGAAGACCGCCTCGATGAACCATTCGTTCGCGGGACCGGTTACGCTGCGGTACCCGACCGTGTATTCCGCCGGGGCGCGCTGGTGGATCTGTCCGGACCGATCGAGCGTGCGCACGGACTCGACGCGCTCCCAGGTCTCGCCGCCGTGCGCGCCGGCGTTCATCGCCAGCGCCCCGCCGACGCTGCCGGGGATGCCGGCGAAGAACTCGGAGGGGCCCAGCTTCCAGCGGATGCACTGGCGGGCAAGCTGCGTGCAGGGCACGCCGCTGCCGGCGCGAACGAGGTAGTGATCGACCTTTTCGAGCGTCCGCAGGACCCGGGCCGCCGAGATGACGACGCCCCGGATACCGCCATCGCGCACGAGCAGGTTGCTGCCGACGCCGAGCCAGAAGACGGGCGTCGCAGCGTCGAGCTCGTGGAGGAAGAGCGAGAGATCTTCGAGACTTGCGGGCACGAAGAACAGCTCCGCCGGTCCGCCGACACGCCAGGACGTGTGCTTGCTCATCGGCTCATCGGCCCTGAGCTCACCGCGCACGTTGTCGACGGTCGCGGCCATCATGAGTGCACCTTGAGATTGGGCTTCCTGGCGAGCCGCTCCGGCAAGCCTGCCGCGAAAGTGCCGATGTCGCCCGCGCCCATCGTGAGCACGAGATCGCCATCCTGTAGCAGACCCTCGAGGACGGCGGGCACGTCCTCGAGCGATTCGACGAAAACGGGCTCGACGGCGCCCCGGGTACGAACCGCGCGCGCCATGGCGCGGCCGTCGGCCCCGGCGATGGGCGCCTCACCCGCGGCGTAGACATCGAGCAACAGCACGACATCGGCTTCGGACAATACGCTCGCGAAGTCGTCCATCAGGTCGAAGGTCCGTGAAAAACGGTGCGGCTGGAACACGAGCACGACCCGGCGATCCGGCCACCCGGCCCGCGCGGCGGCCAGCGTCGCCGCGATTTCGGTCGGGTGATGGCCGTAGTCGTCAACCAGCATGACCCGGCCCGCCTTTGTCTCTACCTCGCCGAGACTCTGGAAGCGCCGATCGATGCCTTCGAATCGCTCGAGCGCGGCGACGACGGCGGCATCGCCGACCTGCAGTTCGTCTGCGATGGCAACAGCCGCCAGTGCGTTACGCACGTTGTGCATGCCCGGCAGCTGGAGCGCGATGTGCAGCGGCTCGCGATCACCCGGGCGAACGACGTCGAAACGCGTGAGCCCAGCCGAAAACTCGATGTTCTCGGCCCGAAGATCGGCATCCTCGGCCAGCCCGTAGGTGACCACTGACCGGCCGATATCGCCGAGCACCGACCGGACGCCGGGATCGTCGATGCAAACGACCGCGAGGCCATAGAACGGCAGGTTGTGGAGAAACTCGATGAATCCGTTGCGCAACTTGTCGATGTCACCGTCGTAAGTCGACATGTGGTCCGCGTCGATGTTGGTCACGACGGCCAGCATGGGCTTGAGATGCACGAACGATGCATCGCTCTCGTCAGCTTCTGCGACCAGGTAGTCGCTCTCGCCGAGGCGCGCGTTCGCGTCCGCGCTCTTCAGGCGCCCGCCGATCACGAAGGTGGGATCGAGCCCGCCCTCGCTGAGCACGCTGGCGACGAGGCTGGTTGTGGTGGTCTTGCCGTGGGTGCCGGCTACTGCGATCGAGTAGCGGAAGCGCATGAGCTCGGCCAGCATCTCCGCCCGCTGTACGACCGGCATCAGACGCTCCCTCGCGGCGGCAACCTCGGGGTTGGTTTCATCGACCGCGCTGGAGACGACGACAGCGTCGGCGTTGTCTATGTTGTCTGCAGCGTGGCCGATGAATACTTTGGCACCCTGGCCCTCCAGGCGTCTTGTCTGTTTGTTGGCCTTGAGGTCGGAACCCTGCACCTCGTAGCCGAGGCTCAGCATCACCTCCGCAATGCCGGACATGCCGGAACCGCCGATGCCGACGAAATGCACGCACTGGATGCGCCGCATGCGCTTGATCATGGCCATTCACCAGCAATTTCGGGTTGATGCTTTCTGCTTGACTTGTTCACGGTCGGTCTCCCGCTTGCTGCAGGCAGAGCTCGGTGATTCGTGCCAGCGCATCGGGCCGCGCGAGGCTGCGGGCCTGTTCCGCCCGCTGCTGCAGGTCGCCCCGGTCCGCCAGCCACTCACGCAGCTGCGTTGCCAGCACCTCGGGAGTCAGCATGCTCTGGTCGATAATCACTGCTGCACCCGCGTCCGCCATGGGCCGCGCGTTCGCCCTCTGGTGATCGTCCACGGCCGCCGGGTAAGGCACGAACAAGGCCGGCAGCCCCACGGCACAGAGCTCGGCGACCGTCAGGGCGCCGGAGCGGCACACGACGAGGTCGGCCCACTCGTAGGCGCCGGCCATGTCCTCGATGAACGGTACGACCCCGGCATCCAGCTCGTGGCGGGCATAGGCCTGGCGCGTGAGTTCCAGCGTCGCTTCTCCGCACTGGTGCCGGACGAGCGGCCGCTCGCCCTCGGCGAGCAGCGCCAGCGCGGCGGGCACGGTCTCGTTGAGTGCGAGTGCGCCCTGGCTGCCACCGAGCACGAGGAGCCGCAAGCGGCCTTCGTGCGCCGCGTAGCGCTCGGCGGGCGGCGGCACCGCGGCGATGTCGGCACGGACCGGGTTGCCCACGGTCTCCGCGACGACACGGGAATTAAAACTGCCCGGGAAGGCTTGCAGCACAACCCGGGCAAGACGCGCCAGAAGACGGTTAGTTAGGCCGGCGACGGCATTCTGTTCATGGATCAGGAGTGGGCGCAGGGTGAGGCAGGCCGCGAGGCCGCCCGGCCCGGAGACGAAACCGCCCATACCGAGCACCGCGGCCGGCCGGCGACGCAGGATCACGCCCAGCGACTGCAGCAGCGCCCAGGCGAGCTGGAACGGCGCGACCAGCAAGGCTGCGGCGCCCTTGCGGCGCAGACCCTTGACGCTTACCCACTCGATGTCGATGCCCGCGGCAGGTACGACCCGCGACTCGAGGCCGCGGTGCGTGCCGAGCCAGACGACGCTCCGCGAGCGTTCGCGCAGGGCATTCGCCACGGCCAGGGCCGGGTAGACGTGGCCGCCGGTGCCGCCTGCCATCACCAGGATCGGTCGGTGCGCGCGGCTCATCGCTTCGCCCTCCGCTTCCGGTTGACGGGCCGCGCATCGACGACGAGCTCGTGGTGAATGCGCAGCAACAGGGCGATCACGACGATCGTCACGATCAGGCTGCTGCGCCCGTAGCTGATCAGCGGCAGCGTCAGTCCCTTGGTCGGCAGCATGCCCATGTTGACGCCCACGTTGATGAAAGCCTGCAGTCCGAGCCAGGTCCCCAGGCCAACCGCGAGGTGAGCCTCGAAGAACCTCTCGGAGTTCGCCGCACGCACCGCGAGTCTGAAAACGCGCCAGAGAAGTGCCAGGAACAGCGCGATGAGCGCGAGCGAACCCAAGAGGCCGAACTCTTCGGCATAGACTGCAAAGACGAAATCGGTATGCGCCTCAGGCAGGTAGAACAGTTTCTGCACGCCCTCGCCGAGGCCGACGCCGAGCCACTCGCCGCGGCCGACTGCGATCAGCGACTGCGTGAGCTGGAAGCCCGAGTTGTACGGGTCGGCCCAGGGATCCAGGAACGCCGTGAGTCGCTTCATCCGATACGGCGACGTGACCGCCAGCACGATCATCGCGATCAGCGCCGTCGAGAAGAAGACGAGGAAGTCGCGGATGCGGGCCCCGGCGACGAACAGCATCACGAGCGCTGTGGCGAGGAGCACGATGGCCGCGCCGAAATCAGGCTCTGCCAGGAGCAGCGCACAGCAGAGGCTGAGAACGAGCATGGGCCGCAGAAAACCGACGAAGCTCTCACGCAGCGCTTTTTGCTGGCGTACCGTGTAGCCCGCGACATAGAGCAGGATGCACAGGCGTGCCGGCTCGGAGACCTGCAGGTTCATCACGCCGATGCGCACCCAGCGCGTGGCGCCATTGACCTCGTAACCGACCCCCGGGACGAGGACGACCGCGAGCAGCGCCAGCCCTGCCAGCAGCATCAATGGCCCGAGGCTTTCCCAGAAGCGCAGCGGTATGAACAGGCAGCCTGTCCCGGCCGCGATGCCGATCGCTGCCGCCAGCAGCTGCCTTTCTATGTAGAAGAAGGGTTCGCCCGTGATCGTGTCGGCGATCGTGATGGACGCGGACGCGAGGATGACGAAACCGCCGAGCAGCAGCGTGAGGGTGATTCCCAGCAGTACCGGGTCGAGTTTCAACTCCGTCCTGAGTCGGGCCGGGAACGGCATCGTTGCGCCCCTGGTGCTCATCGAGCCAGCGCCCCCACCGCCCGGCAGAATGCGTCGCCGCGCGCCGCATAGTTTGCGTACTGGTCGAGGCTCGCACAGGCCGGTGCCAGCAGGACCGTGTCGTCGGGTTCGGCGTAAGCCGCGGCCTTGCAGACAGCGTCGTCCATGTCCTGCGCGAAATAGACGGGCATCACCGTGTCGAGGGCATCGGCAATGGCCTCGGCGTCCTTGCCGATGAGGACGGCGGCGCGCAGCCTGTCTTCGAGCGCCACGGCGAGTTCGCTGAAATCACCGCCCTTGCCGTCGCCCCCGGCGACCAGGACGATCATGCCGTCCACCGATCCGATCGAGGCAACGGCAGCGGCGACATTGGTCGCCTTGGAATCGTTGATATAGTCCACCGCCCCCTTGCGGGCTACGCGTTGCATACGGTGCGGCAGTCCGGGGAATTCGCCGAGGACCTGCAGCATGCTGGCCGTCTCGATGCCCAGCAGCTCCGCCGCTGCCATGGCGGCCAGCGCGTTCGCGTGGTTGTGAATACCCACCAGGGCGATCTCATCGGTTGCTATCAGCAGCGCGTCGCCCCGCGCCAGGAAGACGCGCCCTTCGTCGATCCGCAGCCCGTAGTGACCCTCGTCGGGTGCATCGAGACCGAACGTGATGACCTTATCGATACCCTCGGCGTACTCCGCCGCGGCCGCATCGGCGCGGTTGACCACCGCGGCGCGCGCTTCCCGGTAAATCCGGTATGTCGCCTGCCGGTACTCCTGCTCGCTCGCGTGCCAGTCCAGGTGGTCCGGCGACACGTTGAGCAGCACACCGACCTCGGCCGGCAGTGTATCGGTGCGTTGCAGCTGGAAGCTGGACAGCTCCAGCACGTAAAGTTCGGGCTGCTCCTCGGCGAGAAGGTCGAGCGCCGGCTCGCCGAGATTGCCGCCGGCCAGCACGCGCATGCCGGCTGCCCGGCACATGTGGTAGATGAGCGTCGTGACCGTGCTCTTGCCGTTCGAACCGGTCACCGCGACGAAGGGGGCCTCGGCATCCCGCGCGAACAGCTCGATGTCGGAGAGAATCTCGAGCTTTTTCTTGCGAGCCCTCTTGAGCAGCTTGTCGCTGTCGGGTATGCCCGGCGATACCAGGACGCGGCCGATGTCCCTCGACAGCTTGATGTCGCCGAGCCGGACCTCGGCATCGGGCCATAGCTCCCTGAGCTCATCGACGCCGGGCGGCTCTTCCCGGCTGTCGGCAAAAATGGCGTCGCCCTCGTTACGGCGCAGATAGCGCGCGAAGGACAGCCCTGTCGCCCCGAGTCCGAACACGAGGTCCTTGCCGCCAGTCTCTGTTTTGCCGACTGCGTTCATCGTATTTTCAAACTCGCCAGCCCGATCAGCACGAGGATTACCGTGATGATCCAGAAACGAACGATAACCTTGGGTTCGGCCCAGCCCTTCAGTTCGTAGTGGTGGTGCAGAGGCGCCATCCGGAACACGCGTCTGCCGGTCAGCTTGAACGAGGCAACCTGGATCATTACCGACAGCGTTTCGACGACGAACACGCCGCCCATGATCGCGAGCACGATCTCCTGTCGCACGACGACGGCCACGACGCCCAGCGCCGCCCCAAGCGCCAGCGCCCCGATGTCGCCCATGAAGACCTGCGCCGGGTAGGTGTTGAACCAGAGGAAGCCGAGGCCCGCCCCGGCGAGAGCCGCGCAGAACACGAGAATCTCGCCGGTACCGGCGACGTAGGGAATGCCGAGGTACTCGGCAAAATTGACGTTGCCCGTGACGTAGGCGAACACGCCGAGGGCACCGCCGACGAGAACGGTCGGCATGATCGCCAGGCCATCGAGGCCGTCCGTCAGGTTCACGGCATTGCTGAAACCGACGATAAAGAAATAGGTCACGGCGAACTGCAGCACGCCGATCTGGATGCTCGTATCCTTGAGATACGGGATGAGCAGGGCGCTCGCGGTCTCGAGCGTGCCGGCGTCTTTCGCAATGAAATACAGCGCCGCTGCAGCCGAGATCGCGGTCACCGATTGCCAGAACAGTTTCTGCTTGGCCGAGATCCCCGCCGGATCCTGCAGGATGAGCTTCTTGTAATCGTCGACATAGCCGATTACGCCATACGACAAGGTCACGAACAGGACCACCCAGACGTACGGGTTCTCGAGGTCGGCCCACAGGGCCGTGCTCACGGCAATCGCCGTCAGGATCAGCGCGCCGCCCATCGTCGGCGTCCCCGCCTTCAGCAGGTGAGTCTCCGGCCCCTCCTCGCGCACCGGCTGGCCGAGCTGATTCACGCTGAGGCGGGAGATCATGCGCGGACCGACCACGAAGCAGATGACCAGCGCGGTCAGCGCCCCCAGGATGGCGCGCATCGTCAGGTAGCTGAAGACGTTGAAGCCGGATTCGAATTGGGCCAGGTATTCGGTCAGGTACAAAAGCATGCTCAGGCCTCCGCTCGCAGCGCTTCCCCTGGCCGCAGCGCGTCGACGACGCGCTCCATGCGCATCGCTCGCGAGCCCTTGACCAGCACATTGACCGACGGGGACAGGTCCTTGCGGACATGCTCGGCCAGTGTCGCCACGGTCGGGTACCACTGTGCACCGTCGCCGAACGCGTCGGCCGTGAGACGACACAGATCGCCTGTCGTAAACAGGCGATCGATGCCGGTCTTCTTCAGTGCCTCTCCAACCTCTGCATGCAGGCGCTCTTCCTCGTCGCCCAGCTCCTTCATGTCTCCCAGTACGATCCAGCTTTCGCCCGGCAGGGTCACCAGGAATCCCGCCGCCGCGAGCACCGACAGCGGACTGGCGTTATAGCTGTCGTCATAAACCGTCGCGCCGCCCTCGCCGGCAAGTGGCTCCAGGCGTCCCGATACCGGCCGCACCGATTCGAGGGCGGTCGCAATTGCCTCCGGCGCCATCCCGAGGCCCGTTGCCACGGCAGCAGCCGCGCAGGCATTGAGCACGTTGTGGATGCCGGCCAGCCCGAGCGACACCGGGACCGAATCGCCGTCGACGTGCAGGATGAAGCGCGTCAGCCCCTTGTCCATGACCACGTCGCTGCCGCGAATATCGGCCTTCGCGGACAAGCCGAAGCTGATGACCCGCGTGTCGGCGACGAGCGGCTGCCAGTAGCCGAAGAACTGATCGTCAGCGTTCAGCACGGCCAGCTGCGGCCGCCGTTCCTCCTGCAGGATCTCGCCTTTGCCGCGTGCGATGCCCTCGCGGGAGCCGAAGCCCTCGAGGTGTGCCTCGCCGGCGTTGGTAATGACGGCGACCTCGGGCCGCGCGAGTGACGCCAGGTAGGCGATCTCGCCGACGTGGTTGGCACCGAGTTCCAGGACCGCATACCGATGCCGAGCCTCGATGCGCATCAGCATCAGCGGCAAGCCTATGTCGTTGTTGAAGTTGCCCTCGGTCGCGAGCGTCGGCCCGGCCGCGGCGAGACAGGCGGCGGTGAGTTCCTTGACCGTCGTCTTGCCGTTGCTGCCGGTAATTCCGACGACGGTCGCGTCGTGCTGGTCGCGCCACGCCCGGGCCAGCCTGCCAAGGCCGAGCCGCGTGTCGTCGACCGTTATCTGCGAGATGGCCGCGTCGACCTTCGCGTCGACGACCACGCCAGCCGCGCCCTTTTTCTGCGCCTCGGGCACGAAGTCGCTGCCGTTGAAGTTCGGGCCGTTCAGCGCGAAAAACAGCGCATCGCGTTGCAGCGTGCGGGTATCCGTGCTGACGCCGTCGAACGGCCGATCACCGCCATGCAGCATCCCGTTGATCGACGTTGCGGCCTGCGACAGGGACATGCTCATTGCTCACCCCCTGCCAGCGCCTTGATGCAGTCGCGCGCGACGCCGTAATCGGAAAAGTCGAGGTGCTCGGACCCGATCAGCTGGTAGTTCTCATGCCCCTTGCCGGCAACCAGCACGACGTCATCGGCGCCGGCGGAGGCCACGGCCCAGGCAATGGCTGCGCCCCTGTCTTCGACGACGGTAGCCGCCGTCGGCCGGGCGAAACCGGTAAGAATGTCGGCAAAGATCGCCGCGGGAGCCTCCGACCGCGGGTTGTCATTCGTGATCACAGCGACGTCGGCCAGCCGCTCGGCAATGCGCCCCATGATCGGGCGCTTGCCCTTGTCGCGGTCGCCGCCGCAGCCGAACACGCACCAGAGACGGCCACGGCAGTGCGCCCGCAAAGCCCGCAGCACGAGTTCGAGTGCGGCAGGAGAATGCGCGTAATCGATGTAGACGCGCGGCTGCCCGGGCGCGGCCTCGACCCGCTGCATGCGGCCCGGAGGCGCCGTCACGGCGGACAACACCGCGCACGCGGTATCGAGGTCGACATCGTGGACCAGCAACGTCGCGAGAACGATGACGGCATTGGCGACGTTGAAGTCCCCGGGCAGCGGCAGCTCCAGGCTGGCATCACCCCATGAACTGCTGACCCTGACGACCGAACCGGCGTCATGCGCGACGACCGATCGCACGAACACATAAGGCCGGCCGTTGGCGACGCGATCGAAGTTCGTGGACACCGTGACGACGTCCCGGTTGCAGCGCGCGGCCAGCTGCGTGCCGAACTCGGAATCGAGATTGATTATCCGGTGCCTCGCCGGGTAGTCGTGAAACAGGCGCGCCTTCGCCTCCGCGTAAGCATGCATGTCGCCGTGGTAATCGAGGTGGTCGCGGCTCAGGTTGGTGAACAGGACGGTTTCGAACTCGACCCCGTCAACGCGATCCTGGTCGAGCGCATGAGACGACACTTCGAGCGCCGCACAGTCGGCGCCCGCATCCCGGAAGTCGGCGAGCCGGCCGTGCAGCTCGACGGCACCTGGCGTGGTCATGCTCTCGGTAATGTCGATCTCGTCCATGCCGGCGCCGAGGGTGCCGATATATCCGCAGCGCTGGCCGAGCAGCTCCAGGCACTGGGCCAGCAGCCATGCAACCGTGGTCTTGCCGTTCGTCCCCGTCACGCCGATCACGCCGATCGAGCGACTCGGGAAACCGTAGAAACGGTTGGCAATCTCGCCGAGGTGATGCACGAGCCCCGGGACGGCCACGACGGGTATGCCGATATCGTTCGCAGGAATGTCGGCCGTCTCGGAATCCCAGGCGATGGCGGCGGCGCCGGCCGCGATCGCGCTGTCCAGGTAGTCGATGCCGTGGCTGCGCGCGCCGCCGCAGGCGAGGAACAGGTAGCCCGGCCGTACCTGCCGGCTGTCCGCCGCAACGCCGTCGATTTCGAGCGCCGGACCGGGTGTGGCCGCGAGTCCCGCGAGCAGGTCGGCGAGATTTCTGGATGTCGTCAGCTGTTCGGCCGGCATGCTCATTGACTCATTGCCTGCATGATGCTGCCCGGATCCCTGGCGGGCATCGCGTCCGGCGGAACGGCGAGCAGGCGGAGGGACTCGGACATGACGTCGGCGAAAACCGGCGCGGCAACGTCCGAACCGTAGTAGAGCTCACCGCCGGGTTCGTCGATGACGACGACTGCCGCGAGCCGCGGATCGCTGGCCGGTGCGATGCCGGCGAAGATCGAAATGTACTTGTCCTTGGAATAGCCGCCCGCAGCAAATTTCCACGCGGTCCCCGTCTTGCCGGCGATGCGGTAGCCGGGAACCGCGGCCTTGGTGCCGGTGCCGCCCGGCCGCACGACCTCTTCGAGCATCCTGCGCACGGCCGCGGCGGCATCGCGGGAGAGCACCTGCTCGGCCTGCACCGGGCTGTCCAGGGCGACGAGAGACATCGGTCGCAGCAGGCCGTTGGTGCCGAGCACCGAGTACGCCTGCGCCAGCTGCATCGGGGTCACGGACACGCCGTAGCCGTAGGCCAGCGTCGCCTGGTTGATCGGGCGCCAGTGGTTGAAGTGCGTCAGCAGTCCCGCGGACTCGCCGGGGAACCCGCTGGCCGTTAACGAGCCGAGCCCGAAGCGGGTCATGCTGCGCCAGAGCTGGTCCGGCTCGAGGGCCATGGCCAGCTTCGTCACGCCAACGTTGCTCGAGCGCGCGAGAATCGTCGTCAGGCTGACGCGGCCGAGGTTACGGCTGTCTTCTATCGTCTTGGGGCCGACCACGACGTAGCCGGGCGCGGTATCGATGACGCTGCTGGGACGATAGTCACCGCTCTCGAGCGCCGCAGCGACCACGAGCGGCTTGATACTCGATCCCGGCTCGAAGATGTCGGTCGCGGCCCGGTTGCGGTAGCGCTCGGCCGAATACTGCGACCGGTCGTTCGGGTTGTACGACGGCTGGTTCGCGACGGCGAGCACCTCGCCGGTCTGCACGTCGAGCACAACGATGGAACCCGACTCCGCGTTGTACTTCTGTATGGCCGACTTCAATGCACGGTACGCGAGGTACTGGATACGCAGGTCGATGCTCGTACGCAGGTCCTTGCCGTGGTGCGGCGGCCGGATACTCTCGACGTTTTCGACGGAACGGCCGAGCCGGTCCTTGAGGACCCGCTTGGCGCCGGTCTCTCCGGCCAGCCAGTGGTTGAAAGCGAGTTCGAGACCTTCCTGGCCAACGTCATCGATATTGGTGAACCCGACCAGGTGGCCCACGACTTCACTGGCCGGGTAGTAGCGGCGGTACTCGCGCTGCACGTTGACGCCCGGCAGGTTCAGCGCCATGGCTTCGGCTGCCTTTTCCGGGCTCAGGTGGCGCTTCAGGTACACGAATTCCTTGTTCATGCTCCGCGTGATGCGCCGCATCAGCGTCTGCGGATCGATGCCGAGCACGCGGGCCAGGCCGGGAACGCTGTCGACAGCGGGCGCGAGTTCCTGGGGGTTGGCCCATACGCTGTCGACCGGCGTGCTTATCGCCAGCGGTTCGCCGTTGCGATCCGTAATCGTCCCGCGGTGCGCCGATATTTTTTCGGTGCGCAGGTGCCGCGTGTCGGCCTGCTGGTTGAGGAAGTCCTTGTTGAAGACCTGCAGTTGTACGGCGCGCGCAATCAACGACGCCGCCAGCAGCGCGAAGAACACGGTGACCAGCGCCACCCTGCCCGTGAATCGCCTGGCAGTCTGCTGCTTTGTCTCTGCGCCGCGGGTCATTGTCGCTCGATGACGAAAATTTCTGTTGATTCCGGCCGCACGAGCAGCAGGTCCTCGGTTGCGACCTGCTCGATGCGTGCGTGTGTCGCCCAGGTGCTTTGCTCGATCTGCAGCTGGCCCCATTCGATATTCAGTTCATCGCGCTCGTCGGTGAGCCGCTCGAGCTCGACGAACAGCTTGCGCGATTCGTGCTTGGTCTTGATAAGCGCGAGGGCGCTGAGCACGCAGACCAGTGCGAAGACGACGACGAGCAGCAGCGGTTGGCGTGATTGCGTCAGCTGCATCAGGCTCTCTCCGCTACCCGCAGGCGCGCGCTGCGGGCCCTTGCGTTGTCCGCCACTTCCTGCGCCGTTGCGGCGATGGCCTTGCCGATGATCCGGAGTTTGGGGCGGAACGCCTCCGGCACGTCGGGCAGCCCCCGGTACTGGGGCGCTTCCCGGGACGCCTCGCGCATGAAGCGCTTGACGATCCGGTCTTCCAGCGAATGAAAACTGATGACGCACAATCGGCCGCCGCGCGCCAGTACGTCGAGGGCCTGTGGGAGGACGGCCTCGAGCTGCTCCAGCTCGCGGTTGATGAAGATACGAATCGCCTGGAATGTCCTGGTCGCCGGATGCTTGCGCTCGCCGCGTGCCGGCGCGGCCGCCGCGACGACATCGGCGAGTTGCCCCGTCGTCCGAATCGGCCGCTGGCTGCGAGCGGATATGATCGCGCGGGCTATGCGCGCCGCGTTTCGTTCTTCACCGTACTGCCGCAGCACTCTTTTCAGTTCCTTTTCTTCCACTTCCTGTAACCAGTCGCGGGCAGCGGTGCCCGAACCGGGGTCCATACGCATGTCGAGCGGTCCGTCGCGAAGAAAGCTGAAACCGCGCTCGCCTTCGTCCAGCTGCGGCGATGACACGCCGAGATCGAGCAGCAAGCCATCGACCCTTCCCGTGAGCCGTCGCTCTTCAATCCGATTCGCCAGTTCCGCAAATTCGCCCCTGACCAGCTCAAACCGCGGATCGTTCGTCAGCGCATCGGGCGCCGCGGCGATGGCCTGAGGATCGCGATCGAATGCGATCAGCCGGCCCTGTCTGCCGAGGCGCTCGAGGATTGCCTTGCAGTGCCCCCCGCGCCCGAACGTTCCGTCGACGTAACAACCGTCCTTCTTGATATCCAGCCCTTCGAGGACCGGCCCCAGCAGCACCGGCACATGCACGTTGCTGCTCATCGGGTGTCGACAGCCCTAGAACGAGAGTGACTCGAGATCCGCCGGCAATTCGCCGTCGTCCTCTTCGCCAAGCCACGCGTCGCGTCTCTCGGTCCAGGTGTCTTCATCCCACAATTCGAATTTGTTGCCTTGCCCGATCAACATGGCGGCCCGGTCGAGCCCGGCGAACTCGCGCAATTCCCGCGAAACGAGAATGCGGCCGCTCGCGTCCATGTCGACCTCCGTGGCGTAACCAACCATGATGCGCACGATGCGGCGCGCGACCTTGTGCATGCTTGGTAAACGCACGAGCTTGCGCTCAAGCTCTTCCCAGTCAGGCAGTGGGTAGATCAGCAGGCAGTGATCCTTGTCGACGGTCACGACGATCTCGCCATTGCAACGGGCAACGAGCCGCTCCCGATACCGGGTCGGCATTGCCATACGCCCCTTGGCGTCCAACGTGACTTTGGTGGCCCCTCGAAACACAACGCACTGGTGCGGCCCGGTTTCGCTCTTCTGGCGCGAATCCTGGGCTGGCTGCCCATCTCCTCCCACTTTTATCCACTTTTTGACACTATACGGTCGGGGCGCCGAGAGCGTCAATAAGCCCTGGCAATTAATTCTTTTTGTACAGGGACTTAGGGGCTTTTTAATGGCCCAATTCGGGCAAATTGTGGCGACTGTCAGTCGAGGAAAATCATATAGTTACACCTTATTACTCGACACATTATGAAAAATAGGTCGGCAAACGGCGACAGTCGTGGTTCTGGCGGGAATTCGGTCCTGAGTTGCGCTGGTTGCGGACATTTTGGCATTGGCAGGCTCAAAAAGTCAATAACTTATTGATTTTTATTGATTTTATAAGAGACCGAGAAAGCAGGAGCCGGCAATAAGCCGGGTTCTGTCAACGACAATCATTCATCTGGGACAGCCGTCACCGACTGCCTCTAGCAACCTACCCGGGAGCCCGCTCGGAACCGGCGGCAATGCTCCCCTATTTGGTCTTGCTCCGGGCGGGGTTTACCCTGCCACGCCTGTTACCAGGCGCGCGGTGCGCTCTTACCGCACCATTTCACCCTTACCGGCATGCCGGCGGTATATTTTCTGTGGCACTTTCCATGGGCTCGCGCCCTCCAGGCGTTACCTGGCGCCCTGTCCGAAGGAGCCCGGACTTTCCTCCGCAAGCCACTGGCTTACAGCGATTGCCTGGCCGACTCCTGCTTTCTCGGACCGCGGATTCTAGCGCAAATTCCCTCCAAGGGCAGGACGGCCTGCGAGTCAGTCGTTCTTATCTCGCAACTCCAGCAGCCGCGCGTAGAGCATGTTCCGCTTCTCGCCGGTTGCACGCGACAGAATTTTTGCCACCTCTTTACCCGGCAGCTTGTTCGCAAGTTCCACGAGCAGGTGATCGATATCGATGGACGTCGGGGCGGCCACTGCTGCGCCGGCGACGACGATCACGAACTCCCCCTTGCTGACGATGTCGCCGCGGCGGACTCGCTCCCGGAGTTCTCCGAGCGGCGCGCGGATGATCTCTTCGTGCAGCTTGGTCAGTTCACGGCCCAGGCACGTGTCTCGTGATTCCCCGAAGTGGATCGTCATGTCATCGAGACACTCGGCGACGCGATGCACGGACTCGTAGAACACCATCGTCCGCGTTTCGCCCGCGAGCCTCGCAAGCGCTTCGCGCCGCGCCGCAGGCTTTGCGGGGAGGAAACCCTCGAAGCAGAAGCGGTCCGTCGGCAAACCCGCCGCCGACAGCGCCGCGGTGACCGCGCTTGCGCCGGGGATGGGCGAGACCGGAATGCCAGCCTGGTGCGCGGCGTCAACGAGGCGGTAGCCCGGGTCACTGACCAGCGGCGTGCCCGCATCGCTTACGAGGGCGACGGATTTGCCTTTCTCGAGTTCGCCGACGAGCTTGTCTGCCGCCTGGTTCTCGTTGTGATCATGGAGCGCATAAAGGGGCGTTTTGACGCCGAAATGCGATAGCAATCGCCTCGTGTGGCGAGTATCCTCGGCGGCAATGAGGTCCACCGCAGCGAGCGTCTGGCGTGCTCGCGGTGTCAGATCATCCAGGTTGCCGATCGGCGTGGCCACGACGAATAATGTGCCGCTCATGGAGCACCTGTATCCCATCCTCAACGTAGGCTGAGGTCTATGACTAAGTTTGCACGACATCCTGCCCGCCCGGCGCGCAACATGGCAAGCGTCGTCGTTGCCGCGGCCTGCCTGCTGCTGATGGGCGGCTGCGAGACGGCGGGTATCGGCAAATGGGGCGCGGGGCCCGGTGAGGGCCGTGCCGAGCGCCTTGCCCGCAATGGCGAGCACGCGGACGCGGCAGGTGCTTACATCGGTCTCGCCACGGAAGCGGCTGGCATCGAACGCGACCGGCTTACGCTGCTGGCTGTCGAACAGTGGCTAGACGCGGGTGACCTCGACAGGGCACGCACCGCGTTTGCGCGCGTCGCAAGGCCGCCGGCAGGCGGTCTCCGCTGGCTGTGGGACACGAACCAGGCAAGCCTGCACCTCTACGCCGGCGAGGCCGACGCCGCCCTCGACATCCTCGAACCCATGAGCCGCCAGTCGCTGCCCCTGCGCGATCGGTTGCGCGTCGAGGCGCTGCGGGCGGACACGTGGCTCCAGAAGCAAGACCCTGCCAGGGCAGTCGAACTGATGACACAGCGGGAGGCCTGGCTGGACGACCGGCGGAGCATAGAGCAGAACCGCTGGCGGCTGTGGCAGGGCCTCGTATCCAGCGACCCCCAGGTCTTACGTGCAGCCGCCGAGACAGCCCTGAGTCCCGTCGTTCGCGAGTGGCTGGCACTCGGCTCGCTGGCCGCATCGACGGGCCAACAGGGCATCGGCTGGGTCAACGGAGCCGTGAGCTGGCGCAACGCAAATTCTGCCCACCCGGCGATGCTCATCGTCTCGCGACTGCAACTGCCCGCCGAATTCATCGTCGATTATCCGCGGCAGGTCGCCCTGATACTGCCGCTGTCCGGCCGCACAGCGGCTGCAGGGCAGGCGATCCAGAACGGCTTCATGAGCGCGTATTACTCCGCTGCGGCGGGCCTCGAAGATGCGCAGACGGTTCGGATCTACGACGTCGGTGCCGAGGGCGGCGCGGCAGCCGCTTACACGGCCGCCGTCCAGGACGGCGCCGAATTCGTCATCGGCCCGCTGCTGCGCAACAGCGTCGTCGAACTGGCCAACGACATCCTGGTGCCGGTACCAGTCCTCACGCTCAACTACCTGCCTGACGGCGTGCTCGCGCCTCCCGGCCTCTACCAGTTCGCCCTGGCGCCCGAGGACGAGGCGCGGTCGGCCGCCGAGCGCGCACTGGCCGATGGTCGCGGCCGCGCCGTTGCCCTGGTGCCGAACAATGACTGGGGACGCCGGGTTCTCACGAGTTTCACCGATGAGCTCGAGGCGATGGGCGGCACGCTGCTCGACTACCGCACCTATACGCCGGGCCTGCAGGACTTCTCCAATACGATCGAGGACCTGATGGCGCTCTCGGGCAGTGTTCGACGCTACCAGCGCCTGAGGGCCAACATCGGGGGTCCACTGCAATTCGATCCGCGTCGCCGGCAGGACGCGGAGTTCATCTTCCTGGCGGCTGACGCACCAGCCGGTCGCCTCCTCAAGTCGCAGCTCAAGTTTCATTACTCCGGCGAACTTCCGGTGTACTCGACATCGTCGATCAACGCCATGGATGGACGCTCCAACACGGATCTCGACGGGATCATGTTCGCGGACACGCCCTGGATCATCGCGCCACAGAACTGGATCTCTCACCTGCCCGCCGTATTCGCCGATTTCTGGCCCGATGAGCGCCGCCTTGGCCGCCTGCACGCAATGGGGTACGACGCGTACCAGCTGATCGGGGCGCTGTACGCTGCTCGCACCGGGCCGATGCCCGAGATCGATGGCGCGACCGGCCGTTTGTTCCTCGACCCGGACGGCCGGGTGCGCCGCAACCTGGCCTGGGCACAGTTCCAGCGGGGCGAACCGGTCGCCCTGCCGGATCTCGAGCCCCCGGGTGGACCGATACGCGACATCTCCGACATGCTCGAGCCCGAGGCCGCGGAGCCCGCCGACGACGAGTCGTGGCTCGACGAACCACGCGAGCTTTAGGCGCCGCCGCCGAAGAGCTGGCCTGCCGCTATCTCGTCGACCAGGGTCTGCGACCGATCGAGCGCAACTTTCGTTGCCGACTCGGGGAGATCGACCTGGTCCTGCTCGACAGCCGCTGCCTGGTGTTCGCCGAGGTGCGTTACCGGCATTCCGACAGGTTCGTGGCAGCCGGGCTAACTGTCGACTACCACAAGCAGAAGAAGCTGATCCGCACGGCCGCGCTGTATCTTGCCCGGCGGCCACGATTCGCCAACCACACCGTCAGGTTCGACGTCGTCGCAATCGAGGGTAAAAACGTCAACTGGATCCGTGACGCCTTTCGTCCAGCGGACGCCTCGCTATAAGAGCCTGCGACAGTTGCGGGCCTGGCGCCTCGGTCTCGCGCGAGCTTCGTGAATCGCCGCACATCAGCTGACGGCGCGTGTCCGGGAAGTTGCTCGCGAGGACTCAAGCGCAGCGAAGCGAGCCATCCCGCGAGCAACTATCGCGGGCGCGCGCCGTCACGTTTGAGTGCGTTACTTGACGACCTTGAGGTGCGGCCGCGAGCGCGGCGGCTCGACGGGCCCGGGCGCGGCCGAGGACTCCGCCGTATCCGAATCGTGCGAGAAGATCATGCCCTGCCCCGTCTCCCGCGCATAAATGCCAAGGACAGACTTCATCGGCACCCACACATCGAAGGGCACACCGGAGAACCTCGCCCGGAAGCTCACGGCGTCGTTTTTCAACTTGAGGTTGTGAGCGGCCGTTTCGGATATGTTCAGGATGATTCTGCCGTCCCTGACGTGGTCTCTCGGGACGTTGACTCCGTCAACCGAGGCGTCTACGACGATATGCGGCGTGTGGGCGTTATCACACATCCACTCGTGCATTGCGCGGATCAGGTAGGGTCGTTTTGACCGGCTAGGATTACTCACGTTCTGTATTTTGCTCTGTCGTCCCCGCCCCTAAGCTTACCACCGTTTTCACGGCGCAGAGGAAAGGTGACATAACACGATCAGAGGCGCATTTCCTGCTCAAGTTCGGTCAGGCTCTGGCGGAACGATCGGCGGGCGAACACGCGGGTCATGTAATCCTCGATCGGTCCGGCCTGGCTGCCGAGTTCGATGCCGTACACGGGCAGGCGCCAGAGTACCGGGGCAATCGTCGCGTCGACGAGCGAGAACTCGTCGCTGAGGAAGTACGGCCTGGCCCCGAACAACTCGGTGCTTTGCAGGATGCTCTCCCGCAGCAGCTTGCGCGATTTCGCGCTCAGCTTGCCATCGCCCGACGTCTCGGCCTCCTCGGCCAGCGAATACCAGTCCGTTTCAATCCGGAACAGCGCCAAGCGGAACTGGGCGCGCATAACCGGATCGACGGGCATCAAGGGTGGGTGCGGAAATCGCTCATCGAGATACTCGATGATGACGCGCGAGTCATACAGGGTGAGGTCACGATCGACGAGTGTAGGCACCGTGTGATACGGGTTGAGATCCATGAGGTCTTCCGGCAAGTCGTCGCCGAAGACGTTTGCGATCTCGATATTGATGTTCTTCTCGGCCAGTACGAGACGCGTCCGATGGCTGTGTATGTCCGTCGGGCGTGAGAACAGGGTCATCACTGACCGCCTGTTGGCGATAACAGCCATTATTTGACGTCCTTCCAGATCTGTTTCTTAAGCATGCGGGCGATAATCAGGAATACCACCAGGTAGATCAGCACCCACGTTCCCAGCGTGCGGCGCTCATCGCGGACGGGCTCGGCAATATAGGCAAGGAAATTGACCGTGTCGCGTACGAAGTCATCGTACTCCTCGGCATCGAGCGCGCCTTCGATCGGGATCTCGAAACCCAGGAACACCTGCGTCGTGACGCCGTCTTCGGTGTGCTCTTCGAAGTTCGCTTTCTGAAAGCCCTGCAGTTCCCAGAGAACATGGGGCATCGCGGTCCCGGCGAGGACCGTATTGTCCACCCCCGTCGGGCTGGCGTCGTCGACGTAGAAGCTCTTCAGGAAGCTATAGATATAGTCGGCGCCCTTGGCGCGCGCAATCAGCGACATATCAGGAGGCGCCACACCGTACCAGCGCTCCGCGTCGGCTGCCGGCATCGACGCCCGGATGGTTTCGAAGGTCTTTTCGGCATTGAACATCAGGTTGTCGATAAGCTGTTCTTCGGACAACTCCAGGTGCTTGCCGATGGTGTTATAGCGAACATATTGCGCCGAATGGCAACCGGAACAGTAATTCATGAAGTTCCTGGCCCCGCGCTGCAGCGACGCCTTGTTGCCGAGGTCGATATTCGCCCTTTCGAGATCTGCACCGCCCCCGGCAGCAAACGCTCCGGCGGCAACGATCAGGCCTGCGAATGCAATCAGTCTGCCGACCATTTTATTCTTAACCATGGTAGACCACCCTGTCCGGAACGGGCTTCGTCTTGTCGATCGCGGTGTAGTAAGGCATCAACAGGAAGAAAGCGAAATAGACCAGTGTGAAGATTCGCGCCGCCATGACATAGACACCTTCGGCGGGCATCGTGCCAAGCCAGCCAAGGGTCAGGAAGCTGACGACAAACGCGGCCAGGGCAAACTTGTAGATCCAGCCTCGGTAGCGAATCGATTTCACGCGGCAGCGATCCAGCCATGGCAGGAACACCGGCAGCAGACAGGCGGCAGCCATCAGTAAAGCGCCGAGGAGTTTGTCCGGGACCGCGCGCAGGATTGCGTAGAACGGCGTGAAGTACCAGACCGGTGCGATGTGTTCGGGGGTCGCGCGCATGTTGGCGGGCTCGAAGTTCGCGTGCTCGAGGAAATAACCGCCCATCTCCGGCGCAAAGAAGACGACACCGGAAAAGACCATCAGGAAGATGATGATCGCGACGAGGTCCTTGCTCGTGTGGTGCGGATGGAACGGCACGCCGTCGAGCGGTACGCCGTCGGGACCCTTGTGCTCCTTGATCTCGATGCCATCAGGATTGTTCGATCCCACATGGTGAAGCGCGACGATGTGCACGAAAATCAGGCCTAACAGCAGGAGCGGCAGCAGGATCACGTGCAGCGCAAAGAAGCGATTCAGGGTGATGTCGGAAATCGAATAGTCGCCGCGGATGAACTCGACAATGGCCTCGCCAATCCCGGGTATCGCCCCGAACAGCGAGATGATGACCTGCGCTCCCCAGTACGACATCTGGCCCCAGGGCAAGAGGTACCCGGCGAAAGCTTCAGCCATCAGCACGAAAAAGATGAGCATGCCGATGAGCCAGATCAGCTCGCGCGGCTTCTTGTAAGACCCGTAGAGCATCGCGCGGAACATGTGCAGGTAAACGACGATAAAAAAGAACGACGCGCCGGTGGAGTGCATGTACCGGATCAGCCAGCCCCACTCCACGTCGCGCATGATGTACTCGACCGACGCGAACGCTTCCTCGGCAGACGGCTTGTAATTCATCGTCAGGAAGATGCCGGTGAGCAGCTGGATGACGAGAACGACCGTCGCGAGCACGCCGAACACGTACCAGAAATTGAAATTCTTTGACGCGTAATACTCGGTAACGTGCTGCTTCATCGTCTTCGTGAACGGAAAACGATCGTCGACCCATTTCATGAAGCCACCCTGTGGCTGGCCGACTTCTGCTTCGACTTTGGCCATTATGCTGCTCCCGTATCCTGACCGACGAGGATCAGGTCATCGGTGACAAACCGGTAGGGCGGCACGCGCAGGTTCGTTGGCGCGGGCACGCCCCTGAACACGCGACCTGCCAGGTCGAACTTCGAGCCGTGGCACGGGCAAAAGAACCCGCCGCCCCAGTTCTCGCTCGGCCGAACCTCGAAGTCCTCGAGGGGCGCGCAACCGAGGTGCGTGCAGGAGCCCTCGACCACGAGGTATTCGGGCCGCACTGACCGCGTACCGTTGGCCGCGTAATTGGGTTGCTGCTCGGCAACCTCGGAGTTCGGGTCGCGCAGCTGGTCGACGCCGTCGGGCAGTCGCGCCAGCATGTCATCCGTGCGGCGCAATACGAAAACCAGCCTGCCGCGCCACAGTACGCGAACCATCTCCCCCGGCTGCATCGCCGCAACATTGACCTCGACCGGGGCGCCCAGTGCCTGCGCTCTTGCGCTGGGTTTCAATGAGGACAGAAATGGAACCGCGGCAAAACCGACGCCGACGGCGCCGGTAACGGCGGTTGCTATGGTCAGAAAATGACGTCTGTTCTGATCGATGCGATCAGCGTCGTCTTCGTTCATCAGGCACTCCCGTACGCCTCGCTGAAAAAGGATGTCTGATAGGCCTCTTTGTCAGCGCGTTCTTAAGTTTTTCGTCGATACTGGTAGATTTGCAGCTACCCTGATTTAGCGTCAGGATGACGCTTTGCAAGGAGCGTCGTGCGAATTCGCGCGCAGTATACCTGTTGCGCGCCGGAGTTGGCCAGCAAGAGAGCCTTATTGTCATGATTCGTAAGGAAATTTAGTTTGATTCGGATCAAATCGGCATTGCTGTTTGTGCTGCAGTCGATCGTGGTCGGCCTGGCCGTGGCCTTCCTCGTCGTACTGATTCGACCGGACCTGCTGCCCGGCATCGGAACCGGCAACGGCGCCCCCTCAAGTTACGCCGGCGCCGTTGCCGCCAGTGCGCCTGCAGTGGCCAACGTATACACGAAGCGGCTCGTCGAGGCGCCCGCTTACTCCGACGAGCGCACGCGATTCCGGGTCGAGTCCTCTTTCGGATCCGCGGTCCTCATCGACCCGGAAGGGCACCTCGTCACCAACTATCACGTCGTCGCCCAGGCGGCTGAAATCCGCGTGCAGCTAGCGGACGGCAGGGTCGCCGTTCCCGAACTCGTCGGCGTGGATGCCGAGACCGACCTCGCTTTGCTGAAGGTCGATCTCGGCGCCGTTCCCGCGATCAGGCTCGGCAGCTCGACACAGCTGCGCATCGGCGACGTCGTCCTCGCCATCGGTAACCCCTATGGATTTTCGAAGTCCGTGACCCAGGGCATCGTGAGCGGCACAGGCAGGTACGTGCCGGGCAACCTGACCACATTCCAGGATTACATCCAGACGGACGCGGCAATCAACTCCGGCAACTCCGGAGGCGCGCTCATCAACACGGCGGGCGAACTGGTTGGCATCAACACCGCGATCCTTGCCCAGGATGCAAACACCGAGGGCATCAGTTTTGCGATCCCGGTCGATCTGATGCGCGGAGTTACGGACGAAATCAAGCAGCACGGCCGCGTGATCCGGGGCTGGATGGGGCTGGAGCCCGACGACCTGACCCCGGCCGAGCGCGACGCGTTCGGTCTCGAGAACAATGTCGGTATCCTGCTCAGCAATATCTACGAGGGGGGTCCGGCCGACGTGGCGGGCCTCAGGGCCGGTGACGTCATCATCGAGATCGCCGGCCAGCGCATCTACTCGCAGCGCCAGGCGCTCCTGCTCGTAACCGCAGCGAAGCCCGGCGATGAAATCGAGCTGGTCGGGATCAGGGACGGCGTGGAATTTCGCGCCACGATCATCGCCGCCGAGCGGCCCGGCGCGCCGGACTAGCGGCCGGCTTCAGCCTACCTCGGCACCCGGCGTATCGTCGCGCCAACCTGGCGCAACTTCTCCTCGATGCGCTCGTAACCGCGGTCGACGTGGTAGATCCGGTCGACGAGGGTCTCCCCCGTCGCCGCAAGCCCGGCGAGTACCAGGCTGGCCGAAGCGCGCAGGTCGGTCGCCATGACCGGCGCGGCGGTCAGGCGTTCGACACCCGTGCAGATCGCCGTGTGCCCCTCCAGCTGGATATCCGCCCCCATGCGCTGCAGTTCCAGCACGTGCTGGAAGCGGTTCTCGAAGACGGTCTCCGTAATGGTGCCCGTGCCCTCCGCAATCGCGTTCATCGCACAGAACTGCGCCTGCATGTCGGTCGGGAACGCAGGATACGGCGCCGTGCGCAGGTCGACGGCCCGGGGCCTCTCGCCACGCATGTCCAGCTCGATCCAGTCCTCGCCCGTCGTGATCTGCGCACCGGCTTCGGCCAGCTTGATCAGCACGGCCTCCAGCTTGTCGGGCGCCGTGTCGACGAGCTTGACGTGCCCGCCGGTCATTGCCGCGGCCACGAGATAGGTGCCCGTCTCGATGCGGTCCGGCAGGACCGAATGTTCCGTCCCACCGAGGGCCTCGACGCCCTGGACGCTTATCGTGCCGGTGCCGGCACCCTCGATCCGCGCCCCCATGCCCGTGAGAAAAGTCGCGAGGTCGGTAACCTCCGGCTCCCGGGCGGCGTTTTCCAGGACGGTCTCGCCCTCGGCCAGCACGGCCGCCATCAGCAGGTTCTCGGTGCCTGTCACGGTCACCGTGTCGAACACGATATGCGCTCCCCGCAACCGATCCGTGCGGGCCTTGATGAAGCCGTTTTTCACGGTAACGTCCGCGCCCATTGCCTGGAGGCCGGCGACGTGCAGGTTCACGGGCCGGGCGCCAATCGCACAGCCACCGGGCAAGGAGACGTCCGCCTCGCCGAAGCGCGCGACCAGCGGCCCCAGCACGAGGATGGAGGCCCGCATCGTCTTGACCAGTTCGTAAGGGGCCTCGCGCCGGTCGACCGAGCTGGCATCGACCTCGACGTTCAGCTGCTCGTCAACCGTCAGCCGGACACCCATCATCTGCAGCAGCGAGAGGGTTGTTGTCACGTCCTTCAGGTGCGGCACGTTGCGGACCGTGACGGGCTCCGAGGCGAGCAGCGTGCCGGCAAGAATCGGCAGCGCCGCATTCTTTGCGCCCGATATCGCGATTTTGCCTTCGAGCCGCGCGCCGCCCTCGATGAGAAGTTTATCCACGCGAAATCACCTGCCCTGCTGGCTTTGCAGCTCCTTCGGTGTCAGGGCCCGGATCGAAAGCGCATGAATCTCGTTTCCGACCAGGCTTCCCAGGCATTGGTAGACGCGCTGGTGGCGTGCGATCGGCCGCAGCCCCTCGAACTCGTCGGCAACCACGATCGCCTGGAAATGCGTGTTGTCGTCGGTCACTATCTGCACTGTCGCGTTGTCGATGCCGGCCTCGATGAGGCGCTGAATCTCAATGGGATCCATGGTGGTCTGATTAAGTCACATCCGGGGCGCGAAGTGTACCGGGAAAGCTTATCGCTTCCCAATCTGGCGTCGCTATTGTGTATGATACCTGCCCCGGGTCCGGCTCGGCTTTTCAATAATAATGCTAGGCAATTTACTCGAAGCAATTGCCGGCCTCGTACTCCTGATCTGGGGTGCTGACCGGTTTGTCCACGGCGCAGCCGCGGCGGCGCGAAACCTCGGCGTGACCCCGTTGCTGATCGGCCTGACCATCGTGGCATTCGCGACTTCGGCGCCGGAGATCCTGGTTTCGATCGATGCGGCCCTCAGAAACACTCCCGGGCTGGCGATCGGCAACGCAATCGGCTCGAACATCGCCAACATCGGGCTCGTGCTGGGCTGTGTTGCGCTGATTCGTCCCATCGAGCTTCGGTCGGCCACGCTGCGACGCGAAATGCCGGCATTGCTGGCTGTGTCCCTGCTGACGGTCTCGCTGTTCCTCGACACTTTCCTGAGCCGGGTAGACGGCTTCGTACTCCTGACCGGCCTCGTCATCGTGATGATCTGGTTGGCGCGTCTCGGGCTGCGCTCGGCCCCGACGGATCCGATCAAGGCCGACTTCGAAGCCGAGATTCCCGCCGGTGTGTCCATGCGAATGGCCATATTGTGGCTGGCGCTGGGGCTCGGCACGATGCTCGTCGGCGCGCACCTGCTTGTCGACGGGGCCATCGGGCTGGCAGTTGTGCTCGGTGTCAGCGAGGTTGTGATCGGCATACTGCTCGTCGCGCTGGGCACCAGCCTGCCGGAGCTGGCCGTATCGCTTGTCAGCGCCATGAAGGGCGAATACGGGCTCGCGATTGGCAACATCGTCGGCTCGAACATATTCAACCTGCTGGCCGTGATCGGTATCGCAGCAGCGATCACTCCGGCCGCGATTGCGCCGTCGGTCCTGTCGCTGCACATCTTCGTGATGGTCGCGTTCACCCTCGTCCTGTTTGCGATGACCTACGATTACGACGGGAAGTCCGAACTGTCGCGGATCGAGGGCGCGGCGCTGCTGGCCGCTTTTATCGCCTACGATACCTACGTGGTCCTGCAAAACGTTTAGAATAGGTAAATGAGGACCGGCTGGGACCCGAATTTGCCGCTGAACCTGACATCTGACGAACTGCTCGCACTGGCTGGCGACGTTCTCGAAATCGAATCGAGGGCAGTCGATGCCCTGCGCTCGCGCCTCGACGAATCGTTCGCAGCGGCCTGCCGCCTCTGCATCGACACGCCCGGTCGAGTCATCGTGATCGGCATGGGCAAATCGGGCCACATCGGCAGCAAGATCGCGGCCACGCTGGCCAGCACGGGCACGCCGGCGTTCTTCGTGCACCCGGCCGAGGCAAGCCACGGCGATCTCGGCATGATAACCAGCGACGACCTTGTTCTCGCTGTCTCGTATTCCGGCGAGACGGACGAAATCATCACGATCCTGCCCCTGGTCAAGCGGCTGGGCGCGCGCCTGGTGTCGATGACGGGCAAGCCGAAGTCGACCCTGGCAAAAGCGGCGGATGTGCATCTCGACGTATCGGTGAGCGAGGAGGCCTGCCCACTGAACCTCGCGCCGACTGCGAGCACGACCGCGACGCTGGCAATGGGCGACGCGCTTGCCGTGGCGCTGCTCAAGGATCGCGGTTTTACAGCCGACGACTACGCCATGTCGCACCCCAGCGGCACCCTCGGCAAGCGCCTGTTGCTGCGCGTGGAGGACGTCATGCGCACGGACGACGCCATACCCAGGGTCGGACCGGACGTCACCCTGCGCGACGGCCTGATGGAGATGACCGAGAAGGGCCTCGGCATGACGGCAATCGTCGATCCGGATGGCGGGATACTCGGTATCTTTACCGATGGCGACTTGCGCCGCGCGCTCGACGCCGGTGTCGACGTTCATACCACGCCGATGCGCGAAATCATGCACACGAATTGCAAGAAGATCGCACGGGGCGTACTCGCCGCCGAGGCCGTGCACCTCATGGAAGAAAACAAGATCACGTCCTTGCTGGTTGCCGACGAGCGGGACCGGCTCATTGGCGCGATGAATGTTCACGACCTCTTCCGCGCGGGCATCATGTGACGATGGCGGCGAACCCGGTCATCGCAGGGCTGCGGCTGGTGGCGTTCGATGTGGACGGCGTGTTCACCGACGGCCGTTTCTATCTCTCCGACGAGGGCGTCGAGACCAAGGCCTTTGCCACGCAGGACGGTTTCGGTATTCGGCGCCTGCTGGCGGCCGGGATCGATGTGGCGGTAATCAGCGGCCGAAGCTCCGGGGCGGTGGACCGCCGCATGACCGAACTCGGCGTCGAACACGTCATGCAGGGCTGCAGGGACAAAGTCGGCGCCTTTAAAGACCTGATCGCAAACCTTGGCATCCCCGCCGAAGCCTGCGCGTTCGTGGGCGACGACATCCCGGACCTGCCGTTGCTCAGCGCCGTGGGCTATTCGATAGCCGTCGCCAACGCGGTCAGCGAAGTGCGCGAGGCCTGCGACCACACGACCCGCGCCCGCGGCGGATTCGGGGCCGTCCGCGAGGTGTGCGATATCGTGCTGGCCGCCCGGGAGGAAGGCGCCGGTGATTAGTGCCCGCAATGGCGTCGTGCTGACCAC
Source organism: Woeseiaceae bacterium (assembly GCA_041572475.1). Taxonomy (GTDB): domain Bacteria; phylum Pseudomonadota; class Gammaproteobacteria; order Steroidobacterales; family Woeseiaceae; genus UBA1847. Next base: position 34,921 of record JBFFSI010000002.1, on the reverse strand, counting down.
CCTGGTCGCTGCGGCACTGGGCTCTTGGTACCTGGCTCGCCAGGATCGGGCGCAGGAAAGCGCCGATGCCGTGGACGTGGCGCAGCGTGGCTACTACCTCAAGTCGGCACGTATTCTCGGCACCGGGGAAGACGGCAGCCTGCTTTACGAGATTCGCGCCGAGCGCGCCGAGCAAAAGGACTCGGATAGTATCGACTTCATCAATGTGCTCATCAATTACTCGCCGACCAGCGACGTTCCCTGGTCCGTCAATGCGGACACGGCCACGATCGAGCGCCAGCGGAACCGCGTACTGCTGCGGGGCCACGTTCGCGCCATAAGCACGGAAGGTTTCTCCGGCACCGACACCGAGATTCGCACCCAGTATCTCGAACTGGACCCGGAGGCCTATCTCGCCGAAACCGACGAGCGGGTACAGATTCGAATCGGCGCCCGCAGCCTGACGGCGACCGGTATGCTGGCTTCCCTCAAGGACAATACGCTGGAGCTGAAATCGAACGTCAGCGGGAAGTTCGTTCCATGACTAGCACCCGAAACCTGTTACACAGCCTTCTGCCGGCCGCCCTGCTGGCGCTGCCCGTCGCCGGCAGCGCCCAGGTGGACGATCTGCGGCTGCCCATCTCGCTCGACGCCGACTCGACGGCCTATGACGGCAACAGCTCGATGCTGGTCTTCGAGGGGCTGCGGCTGAGCCAGGGCTCGATCGGCGTCCAGGCCGACGAGGGCCGTGCCAGCAAACTGGATTTCCAGGACAGCGTCTGGCGCTTCGAGGGCAACGTCGTCATCGATGTGGAAAACGGGCATATCGAATGCGACTCGGCCGACCTCCGGTTCGCCGACCATCAACTCCGTTTCGCGACCATAAAGGGCGCTCCGGCAAGCTTCGAGGTTCGCCGTCCCCAGAGCGACGAAACGACGTACGCCGAGGCCGGCCTGCTCGAATACAACCTGGAAACGGGCGTGATCGAGTTTTCCGGTAACGCCGTGTTCACGGAGGGCGGCAACCAGATCGCATCGAGCTTCATCGCCTACAACATCAACGAGCGGCGCATCAATGCGCAGTCCTCGGGGGAAGGCGATGACAAGGTCAAGATCACTTTCACGCCGCAGGCGACCGACGAAAGCAGCGACTCCGAAGAGGCGTCCCCTGACGAGGAAGACGCTCGTCCATGAGTATCCTCAGCGTTCAGGACATCTCGAAGAGTTTCAAACTTCGCAAGGTCGTCAAGAACCTGTCGCTGGAAATCAGGAGCGGCGAAGTCGTTGGTCTTCTCGGTCCGAACGGCGCCGGCAAGACCACCGCATTCTACATGATCGTAGGGCTCGTCGCGGCGGACAGCGGCACGATTCTGCTCGATGGCCAGGACCTGACCGCGCAACCGATGCACCGCCGCGCAAAGCTCGGCCTCGGCTACCTGCCGCAGGAGGCGTCGATATTCCGGAAGCTGACGGTCGAACAGAACATCCTGGCCATACTCGAGAACCGTGACGACCTCGATCAGGCCGGCCGCGAGGAGGAACTCGAGACGCTGCTCGATGAACTGCATGTCGCACACGTCCGGTCCAGCCTGGGCATCAGCCTGTCAGGCGGCGAACGGCGTCGTGTCGAAATCGCGAGAGCGCTTGCGGCAAACCCGCTGTTTGTTCTGCTGGACGAGCCTTTCGCCGGCGTAGACCCGATATCCGTGCTCGATATACAACGAATAATCAAGCACTTGTGTGCCAGGGAAATTGGCGTACTCATCACAGACCATAATGTGAGGGAAACCCTCGGAATTTGTGGAAGAGCCTATATACTGAGTGATGGGAGCCTGATTGCTTCTGGCTCGCCCGAAGAGATTCTAGAGAATCATCACGTTCGAGAAGTGTATCTCGGACAGGAGTTCCGACTCTGAGGCAGACTCGCTATACAATGACTACCGGCAAGGCGCAGGTCTCCGTCCTACCAACCAGGCAATGCTGAAGCCCTCCCTGCAACTCAAGCTCGGCCAGACGCTGACGATGACGCCGCAGCTGCAGCAGGCCATTCGCCTGCTCCAGCTACCGGTACTCGACCTTAACGCGCAGATCCAGGAAGCCCTCGAGGAAAACATCATGCTCGAGATGGAGGATTTGCCGGATGTCCCGCAGACCAGCGCCGAGACCACTGCCGAGGTCGAGACCATCAGGGCAGAAGCCAGCTGGGAGGAGCGCTCGGCGGCACGCGTTCAGGACGGCGGCTGGAATGGCGAAGGCAGACCGATCAGCGAATTCGCCGACGAGTCCGGCCAGACGCTCCGGGAACACCTGTTATGGCAACTCGAAATGGGCGACTTTACGCCGCGACAGGCCCTGATCGGCGAGGCGATCATCGATTCGATCAATGACGACGGCTACCTCACGATCGATGTCGACGAGATCGCCGCGAGCCTCGACCCGGGCACTGCCGCGGGCGCCGGGGAAATCGAGAGGGTACTGCGCGAGGTACAGCGATTCGACCCGGTCGGCGTCGCGGCGCGCACGATCTCCGAATGCCTGACCCTGCAGCTCGAGCAGCTGGACGAAGCCACGCCCGGCCTCGAACTCGCGATCGAACTGGCCCGCAATCACCTCGACCTGATCGCCAGCCAGAGCCACGCGGAACTGCGGCGCGACCTGCGGGCCACCGACGCGGAACTCCACGATGCGCTTGCGCTGGTAAAGAGCTGCAACCCGAAGCCCGGCCTCGCGGTCAGCCCGGCCGCGACGGAATACGTGGTGCCCGACGTCTTTGTCCGCAAAGTCGACAATCGCTGGCAGGTCGAGATAAGCCCGACCGGCATTCCACGGCTGTCGGTCAACCAGCAGTACGCGAAGCTGCTGCGTGGTAATGGCGAGCATTCGGTACTGCGTGCGCAGCTCCAGGAAGCGCGCTGGCTGATCCGCAGCCTCGAGATCCGTAACGAAACGCTGATGAAGGTGGCGACGTGCATCGTCGCCCGGCAGACCGAGTTCCTGGAGCACGGGGACGAGGCCATGAAGCCCATGGTGCTGCGGGACGTCGCCGAGGAGGTCGGCATGCATGAATCGACGATCTCCAGGGTCACGACGAACAAGTACATGCACACGCCGCGAGGCGTCTTCGAGTTCAAATACTTCTTCTCCTCGCACCTGTCGTCGGAGAACGGGGAAGACCAGTCCTCGACGTCGGTGCGGGCGAAAATCCGCAAGTTGATCGGCGCCGAGAACCCGGCCAAACCCCTTAGTGACAGCAAAGTCGCGAAGCTGCTCGGCGAGGAAGGAATTTCAGTTGCGAGGAGAACGGTGGCGAAGTACCGTGAGGCTATGAACATCGCGTCATCGAGCGAGCGCCGACAAAGGCCACTTTAGAGCATCCGATCAACGAATACGCAATTACGACAAGTCAAAAGGAGGTCCCCGCCAGTTACAAACTGAACCCGTCATAAAGTGCGTGCTCCGGGCCCCACTCACGGGGTGCTGACAAGGAGAGACCGCACGGTATTAGAAGTTTGGGAGAACACTATGCAGTTGAATGTTTCAGGCCATCACATCGAAGTCACCGAGTCCCTCCGTGGTTATGTGGAATCCAAGATTGACAAAATTGCACGCCACTTCGATCTCGTCTCGGATGTGAACTGTATCCTTACAGTCGAGAAACTGAGGCACAAGGCAGAAGCCACTGTGAAAGTAAATGGCGGCAAGATTTACGCCGACCACACAGAAGAAGACATGTACGCTGCGATTGACGGCCTGACGGATAAACTGGAACGCCGAGTCCGAAAATACAAAGAAAAACTGGTCGACCACCACGCAAAAGATATACACAACAATCGTACGTTCGGTTAACGCCGGCGGATGCCCGCGCAACGGCGACGTTGCGCGGGCCATCACGCGCACCTGCCCACCAAGATGCTGCCCGAAAAACTGATTCAGCCCGATAACGTCCTGTGCAACGCGCACGCACGTAGCAAGAAACATTGCCTCGAGATCCTCAGTGAATTACTCGTCCGGGGCGTCCCGGATATCGCCAACGATGACGTTTTCGAAGGCCTGATCGAGCGCGAGAGGCTCGGCTGTACCAGCCTGAACGAGGGAGTCGCATTCCCGCACTGCCGGGTCGAGGGGCTGCGGCAGAGCGTCGCTGCTCTCATCAAGCTCAGCGACGCGGTCGACTTTGATGCCCCCGACGATGAGCCCGTGGATCTCGTGTTCGGCCTCGCCGTTCCCGCCGACCTGGATACCGAACACCAGAACGACATCGGGGACATCGCCGAGCTGCTCGGCGACCCCGGTCTCCGCGCACGCATGCGCGACGCCAAGACGAGCAAAGAGCTTTACCAGGTCTTATGCGGCTGATCATCGTCAGCGGCCTGTCCGGCTCCGGCAAATCCGTCGCACTGCGAGTGCTCGAAGACATCGGCTATCACTGCGTGGACAACATTCCCGTTGCCCTGCTCAAACCCTGCATAGAGGAAACGGCCGGCGGCGAGCCGGCACGATCGGAGCTGCTCGCGGTTGGAATCGACGCGCGCAATCCGCGCAGCAGCCTCGGTGCGTTGCCTGAACTCATGCGGGAACTTCGCGACCAGGGGATAGAGACCGAGCTGCTGTTCCTGCAATCGGACGACGAGATTCTGCTCAAGCGTTACGGCGAGACGCGTCGCCGACACCCCCTGGCCGAGGCAGGCACGGCGTTGCGGGCGGCGATCGACAGTGAGCGCGAAATACTCGCCGATGTGATGAATGCTGCCGACCTGATCATCGACACGTCGCGCACGAGCATCTACGAACTAGCAAACACGATTCGGGAACGCATCGATCGCCGCAAGAAAGCCGCCCTGTCGGTTCTGATCGAGTCGTTCGGGTTCAAGTTCGGCATTCCCTCCGATGCGGATTTCGTGTTCGATCTTCGCAGCCTGCCGAACCCGTACTGGACCCACGAGTTACGCGGGCTGACCGGCCGTGACGAGGAGGTCATGCGTTTTCTCGACGCACAGCCGCCGTTCTCGAAGATGTTCGAGGACATTCTCGGCTTCCTAGAACAGTGGATCCCGCATTACGATTCTGTCAATCGAGGTTATCTCACGGTCGCGTGCGGCTGCACCGGCGGACAGCACCGCTCCGTCTACATGGCTGAAAAGCTCGCTGCCGCACTTCGCGAGTCGCACGAACAGGTGCTGACGCGCCACAACGAACTCTCGGCCGAGACGCTCAGAGAGCCATAGGCGTCCGATCGCTGCTACACTCCGCCCTGACTCGGAGGGTAGTACCCATGGATTCGAGAGAGCACACAACAGCCAATCTGCAGCTGCTGCGAGAGAAGCTCGACAGCGGCCGGCTGCGCTCGGCCCGGCTGATGATTCACAGCCTGCATCCCGCCGAAATCGCACGCCTGCTCGAATCCGTCGACCTGCAGACCCGTGCCGTCCTCTGGGAGATGGTCGGCCCGGAAGATGAAGGCGCCGTGCTCGTCGAACTCAGCGACCAGGTCCGCGAAGGCCTCGTCGAGAGCATGAAGACCGAGGACCTGATTGCCGCAGTCGAAGGCATGGAACTCGACGATCTCGCGGACCTTCTCATCGACCTGCCTGAAACCGTCACCCGCAACGTCCTGCAGTCGCTCGACCATCAGGACGAGGCAAGGCTCAGGCAGGTGCTCGCTTATGACGAGGACAGCGCAGGCGGCCTGATGAACGTCGACATCGTCACGGTGCGGCCCGACGTGACGCTGGAGGTCGTTGCGCGCTATCTGCGTGCCCGCGGCGAAATGCCCGATGGCACGGACTCTATATTCGTCGTCGACAGGGACGGAACCTACATGGGCTCCCTGTATCTGTCGCGGATCCTCACCAATGAGGACGAAACCATGGTGTCGGGCGTGATGTCCACCGAGATCATGCCGATCCCGGCCCACACCCCGTCGGCACAGGTGGTCTGGGAATTCGAGAATCGCGACCTGCTCTCCGCGCCGGTCGTGGATGACGCGTACCGGGTCGTCGGCCGTATCACGGTCGACGACGTCGTCGATGTCATTCGTGAGGAAGCCGAGCACTCGCTGATGGGTGCCGTCGGTCTCGACGAGGAAGACGACATGTTCGCGCCGGTGGTCAGGAGCGCGACGCGACGCGCGCTCTGGCTGGGCATCAACCTGGGTACGGCATTCCTGGCGGCCGCGGTCGTGGACATCTTCCAGACCACCGTCGACAAGATCGTGCTGCTCGCCGTTCTGATGCCTGTCGTACCGAGCATGGGCGGTGTCGCGGGCACGCAGTCGCTGGTCATCATCACGCGCGCGATCGCGCTCGGGCAAGTCGACCGTACAAACCTGCACGAAATCCTGCGCAAGGAACTGGCGGTAGGTCTCCTGAACGGACTCGGCTGGGCTATCGTCGTGTCCATATTCACCTACCTCTGGTTCGGCGACTGGCGCTTAGGCGGCGTCATCGCCGCCGCGATGATCATCAACCTGTTCGTTGCTGCCCTCGCCGGCTTCGTCATCCCTTTGACACTGAAGCGCATGCAAATTGACCCGGCCCTGGCGGGCGGCGTGGTCCTGACAACGGTTACCGACGTCGTCGGCTACGCAGCGTTCCTCGGGCTGGGCGCGATTCTGCTTCTGTAGCTTGCCACCGGCTTCACCCTGCCTGACCGTCCTCGCCGATCGGGTGCTGTCCATGCAGCGAGCTGAGGTCGCGCCGGATCCAGTTCGGCGCAAAGAGCCGCGGCACGTCCGCACCAGTGACGAAATCGACGAGACTGTCCTTCACGTTCATCGCGTCCTCGTAGCCGAGCCGCATCAGGTCCCGCGTATAAGCCGCTTCGAATAACAGGAAGCTCAGCAGCCTGTCCTCGCCGGCGTGCCCGCCGCTGATACCTCGCAGCAGCGCGCGAATTGCGAACGGCAGTTGGCGGCGATGCTCGTGAGCGATCGCTCGCAGGTCCTGGCTCGGCACGATCAGCATGGTATCGATCGCCCGCATCCTGCCCAGTGCCCCGCTGCGATGCGCCGGCGGGACCGCATCGATAAGCTGGTTGATTCGAGTCATCCTCTCGAGGTCCGAATACAGGCCGTCCATGAACAACGTGTCGAGCATGTAGCCGGCAATCTGCGCGAAACTGGGGTGGCGCCTCGGCGCAGTCCGGTCCGGCGCCTTGTCCCCTGTCTCGTCGCGAATGCCAATTACCAGGATCCGGTCGGCGCCGAGGTGAATCGCAGGACTCAGCGGCGTCGCCTGGCGCATGGCCCCGTCCCCGAAATACTCCCCGTCCAGCAGGGCCGGCGGAAAGATCAGCGGCACGGCGATGCTGGCCATCAGGTGATCGAGGTGCAGATTCGTTCTCAGGCCCAGCCGGCGGGTGCGTGACCACTGAACCGCGTCTCCTGACGCCTGGAAGAAGGAAGTGGACCGCGCCGAGTCATAGCTTGCGGCCGTCACGGCGATCGCCTCCACCCAGCCGTTGTCGATCGCGTGCTGGATACGGGGAAACCGGACGTTTCGGCTGAGGAGCGCACGCAGCGGGGAATTGTCCAGCAGCGAGCGCGGCGCTCCGACCAGGGCCCCGCCAAGCACGATCGCAGCGAGCCAGTGCAGGCTGCTCTTGAGCATCGTCCGGTTATCGGTCCGGTATACTTGGTGACAGCGGAACCGGCTCCAGACACGATCGAGTTCGGCCACCGCGACGCTGAATCGCCGGGCCTTGCTGGCAAGCACGACCGAGTTGATTGCGCCTGCCGACGTGCCACTGATCACGTCGAAGGGGTTCGGGCTGCCCCTGGGCAAAAGCTCCGCCAGGGCCTTGAGCACGCCGACCTGGAAGGCCCCGCGGGCGCCGCCGCCTGGCAGCACCAGGGCCGTTCGCGGGCCGTTGTGATCAGTGTCTCTCATTACATCACGCTCGGTAAAAACGCTCGCCGGCAAATATTCCCCGTATTATAGTGTGCGTCCCGGAGAGGCTCTTATGATACGACTGACCCTGCTTGCCCTGCCGCTTCTCGCTCTCGGCGCCGCCTGCGTGGCTGCCGAGCAGCCGGCCGTCGGCGATCTCGCGCCTGAATTCGAGCTATTCGACCAGAACGAGCAGTTGCACTCGCTCGAGGACTACCGCGACCAGTGGGTGGTGCTGTATTTCTACCCGAAAGACCAGACGCCCGGCTGCACGACCGAAGCCTGCGAGTTTCGTGACAACATATTCGAGTTCAAGAAGCGCAACGCGCAGATTCTCGGCGTCAGCCTCGACGATGTCGAGTCCCACAAGCAGTTCTCCGAAAAACACGGGCTGCCGTTCCCGCTGCTGGCCGATGTGGAGGGCAAGGCGGCCGACGCATACGGCGTCAAGACCAAGATGTTCGGCATGACCGTCGCCAAGCGGCAAACTTTCATTATCGGACCGGATGGAAGCATCGCCAAACACTACGAATCGGTGAAGCCCGCGACGCATTCCGAGGAAGTGCTCGAGGACCTCGAAGCGCTCGGCGCCAAAGCCGAGCCTAGTGCAGCGCTTTGATTCCCTCGTCGATGCCCGCTACCGTCAGCGGGAACATCCGCTCGTCCATGATTTCGCGCGTCAGCTTGACCGATGGCGTATGCGGCCACCGATGCTGAGGTTCCGGGTTCAGCCAGATCGCCTTGGGGTAAGTGGCTAACAGGCGGCGCGCCCAGACGGCCCCGGGCTCCTCGTTCCAGTGCTCGACACTGCCGCCGGCGTAGACGATTTCATAGGGGCTCATCGTCGCATCGCCGACGAAAATGAGCTTATAGTCGGCGCCGTACTTGTGGATGATGTCGAGCGTCGGGATGCGCTCGGCATGCCGACGGCGATTGTCCTTCCACATACTCTCGTAGACAAAGTTGTGAAAGTAGAAATACTCCAGGTGCTTGAACTCGCTGCGCGCCGCCGAGAACAGTTCCTCACAGACCCTCACATGATCGTCCATCGAGCCTCCGACATCGAGGCATAGCAGCACTTTCACCGCGTTATGGCGCTCCGGGACCATGCGGATATCGAGCAGGCCGGCGTTGCGGGCCGTCTTGTCGATCGTATCCTCGAGGTCCAGTTGATCGGCCGCGCCTTCGCGCGCGAATTTCCGCAACCGCCTGAGGGCCACCTTGATGTTGCGGGTGCCGAGCTCGATCGAATCATCGAGGTTGCGGTATTCGCGCCTGTCCCACACCTTGACGGCACTGCGATTCCTCGAGCCCTGCTGGCCCATGCGCACGCCCTCCGGGTTGTAGCCGTAGGCGCCGAACGGTGAGGTGCCGGCTGTGCCGATCCACTTGTTCCCGCCCTCGTGGCGCTCCTCCTGTTCCTCGAGGCGCTGCCGCAGGGCCTGCATGAGCGCTTCGAAGCCCCCTAGCGCCTCGATCTTCGCCCTCTCTTCCTCGCTGAGCAGCAGCTCTACCTGGCTGCGCAGCCACTCTTCGGGCACGTCGTCCAGCAGGTCGACGAAGGAGTCCTCCACACCGTTGAAATAGACCGCGAAGATCCGGTCGAAACGGTCGAAGTGCGACTCGTCCTTGACGAGGCAGGTGCGCGCCAGGTAGTAGAAATCGTCTACGCTCTGCCCGGCGACCCCTTTCTGCAGCGCCTCGAGCAGCGTTAACAACTCGGTGATCGAAGTCTTCACACCGCCGTCGCGCAACAGGTAGAAGAACGGTATCAGCATTGCCGATTCATTGTGCTCCGGAGCGCCGGTCGAGGAACAGCAGCTGTTCGAAAAGGTGCACGTCCTGCTCGTTTTTGAGCAGCGCGCCATATAGCGGCGGGATCAACTTGCGGGAGTCATCGGTGCGCAGTGCCTCTGGCGGAATATCCTCGGTGACCAGCAGCTTGATCCAGTCCAGCAGCTCGGACGTCGACGGCTTTTTCTTCAAGCCCGGCACTTCCCGGACCCGGTAAAACGCGTTCAGCGCCTCCGAGAGCAGCGACTTCTTGAGACCGGGGAAGTGGACGTTGATGATGCTCTCCATCGTCTCCTTGTCCGGAAACTTGATGTAGTGGAAGAAACAGCGGCGCAGGAAGGCGTCCGGCAGCTCCTTCTCGTTGTTGCTCGTGATGACGATGATCGGCCGATGGCGGGCGCTGACGAGCTGCTGCGTCTCGTAGACATAGAATTCCATGCGATCGAGCTCACGCAACAGGTCATTGGGAAACTCGATGTCGGCCTTGTCGACCTCGTCGATCAGCAGGACGGGTTGCTCCTCGGACTCGAAGGCCTCCCAGATCTTGCCGCGCACGATATAGTTCGCAATATCGTTCACGCGGTCGTCGCCCAGCTGGGAGTCGCGCAGCCTTGCAACCGCGTCGTATTCGTAAAGGCCTTGCTGCGCCTTGGTCGTGGACTTGATGTGCCACTCGAACAGCGGTTTGCCGAGCGAACTGGACACCTCGACGGCAAGCTGGGTCTTGCCGGTGCCGGGCTCGCCCTTGATCAGGATCGGCCGCTCGAGAGTGACCGCGGCATTGACCGCGACTTCGAGGTCTTCAGTGGCGACGTAAGTGTTAGTGCCTGTGAACTTGCCGTCTGTCATTGTCCTTCCGGTGCGCTGGGCAGACCGCCATCTTACCGAAAAAGCGGGTCAGGGCGCCGGTTCCAGCGCCAGCTTATGTTGCGGTGGGCCGGGCAGGAACGGGCTCGGGCGACCGTGCACCCAGTCTTCGTGCCCCGAGCGATAAAACGGCGACAACGGATGCCCGCTCTGGCCGGTCGGCATATGCATCAGGCCATTGGCCTCGTCGCCGGGCGACACCGAGAACCGCTCGGAGGCGCCGAACCTGGGCCCCTGTGCCTTCGGCAGGTCCACGTCGCCATTCAGCGGCTCGCGCGGCATGTCGAGCCACCCTGCGAGCATCGGCACGGCACGGCTCATCGGGTGCCGGATCTCCGCCGTGTTGAGTTCGCCCCAGGTCCGTTCCGCCAGGGGTCCGGGGTAGTTCTCGCCGAAATGGCGGATCGTTTCGCGGACCGCCGCAAGTAGCAGTTCGTCCCAGCTCCCGTAGTCACCGGGCAAAAGGTGAGCGGGACGCTCGGTCAACAGTGACCACATCGGCGCCTCGAACTGGTTGCTGAGGCGCAGCTTGACGTCATCGCCGTAGGCCTCGCGAACGGGCGCAGTGAGCCCGTGGAAGATGCGCGCCTGCACCTCGAGGCGGAATGCACGAACGAGCCGGTAACCCGTCGAGTCGGGAGCAGCCCGAGGTATCCAGCCCTCGACGAGGCGGCGATACTCGGCCAGCTGCGCGTCGGTCGCGACCTCGTCCTCGGCCAGCAGATCCAGCAGCAGGTCGCGCCAGGGAGCCAGGAACACGGCGCGATCGTCGTACTGGATCTCGAGCATGTCCTCCGGAGTGAACCGGTCCCGGGCGAACAGCCCATCGCGAATCTGGCGTGCCCGCGCCCCCAGGTCGTAGCCGCTGTCGCCGATCACTGCCAGCGCCTCGCCGTCGGCGACACGCGCGTTGGCCGTCCAGATGCGCGCGCCCGGGGGATTCACGATCCGGGGATAACGGTCGGCGTCGAGCCACCCCGTCCAGCCGTGCACCTCGCTCCAGTCCGCCGGCAGCGTCGGGTCGAAGTCCGTGCGCACGGGGATCCTGCCGGCGATGGTCCAGCCGATGTTGCCGGCCGCATCGCCCACGACGAAGTTCTGCGGCGGCATGCCCATCGAATTGGCAACGTCCAGCGCCGCGTCCACGGAGTCGGCCTGCTCGAGCGCGAGGATGCGCAGGTTGACGGCCGCGGGCTTGTGGGCGATCCAGCTGACCGCGATCTCGCCGTCCGGGTAGCCGGCGTCCCCGACGACCGGGCCCCACACCGTTTCGCGTATCACGATCTCGACCGGTTCCGCACCCTTCACGTCGATGACCTCCCGGTACTCCGTGAACGGCCGGTCGCCCTCCGGCGTCCGGTAGGTCCCCGGCTCGTCGCCGGGCCGCAGGACGACGGCATCCGTCCAGTCGCCGTAGCTGTTGGTGTAGCCCCAGGCAATCCGCGTGTTGCTACCGGCGATCAAGAACGGTGTGCCGGGCAGCGTCACTCCGGTAACGTCGCGCCCGGGGTCTGCTGCAACGACGAGGCGCGCCTGGTAGTAGATGTTCGGCGCCGCAAGGCCGAGATGCATGTCGTTGGACACGATTGCGCGGCCCGTGGCGGTCAGCTCGCCGGCGACAGCCCAGTTGTTGCTGCCGTTGAGAGGCTTCTTGCCCACCTCGCCCGCCGGCGCGGGTGCGCCGCTGTATTGCCGGACGGAGTAGGTCTCCGGCGATGGCAGCGGCGGCGGCGACCGCGGCTCACCCATGAGCGGAGCGTCCCAGGCGGTCCCCTGCGGGTAGAGCCACGCGAAGACCTCGGCCGGGAGGAGCCGATGTACCAGGCCTCGGCGCACGTCGCGGGTGCCTCGCGAATCGTTGAGCATCATGAACATCGTGTAGGTGACGAGGACGGTATCCTCGGGACGCCACGGCTCAGGCTCCGCCTTCAGGAACAGGTATTCGAACGGCTTGACCGAGAGGCTGTCGAGACCCGCATTGACGCCATCCGCGTAGCGGCTGAGGATCTCCCTCTCCGCAGCCGCCAGTCCGGCGAGCCGTTCACGGGCGCGGGCGCGGAACCGATGGAAACGGTAGCGCCGGTCCACCTCGAGCGCGGCGGCCCCGAACAACGCCGACAACTCGCCCGCCCCCTGGCGGCGGATGAGATCCATCTGGAAGAAGCGGTCCTGCCCATGTGCGAACCCGGTCGCGAACGCGAGATCCTCGCGGGTCCCAGCCGTGATCGTCGGAATGCCCGCCGTGTCGCGCTCGATCGTGGCTGTCGCCGCGAGGCCAGGGACTTCGACAACGCCATCCAGCTGCGGCAGGCTGCCGCGCAATGTCGCCCACGCCAGGATGGCGGCCAGGAGGACCAGGAAAGCGGTTCCGGCGAGCAGCCTCGTTATCCAGCGTTTCATGCGGCTAATCCGGCGCTGTCACCTTGAGAATCTTCATGGCGTTGGTGTTACCGGACACGCCCTTGAGGTCTCCCTTGGTGAAGATGACAAGGTCGCCTATCTCGACGAGATCGTTGGACAAGAGCGTCCTGAAAATCTCCGAGTACAGGTGTTCGCGATCCGTGTCCTCGACGTCGAATTCGACCGAGTATACGCCCCGGTAGATGGCGACGCGGCGACGCGTCCTGTCCGACGGCGTCAAAGCATAGATCGGGATATCGGACCTTACCCGGGACATCCACCGGGTCGTCGATCCCGACTCCGTCAACGCGATGATCGCCTTCACGGCCATGTGGTTTGCGGTGTACATCACGGCCATCGCGATAGCCTCGTCCACGCGATTGAACTGGTCGCCGACGCGGTGCCTCTGTTGCCCGGCCGGGTACGGGAACTGCTCTGCGCCGATGCAGACGTTGCCCATCGCCTTGATGGCTTCGACCGGGTAGGCGCCGACCGCCGTTTCGCCCGAGAGCATCACGGCATCCGTCCCGTCGATGACCGCGTTGGCGACGTCCGATACCTCGGCCCGGGTCGGAACCGGGTTCCGGATCATCGATTCCATCATCTGCGTCGCCGTGATGACGATTTTGTTGTTGTCGCGCGTCTTCTGAATCAGCGTCTTCTGAATGCCGGTAAGTTTCGCGTAACCCATCTCCACGCCGAGATCACCGCGCGCGACCATGACGACGTCGGCGGCCTCGATGATCGAGTCGATGTTCTCGACGGCCTCGGTGCGCTCGACCTTGGCTACGAGCAGGCCAGTGCCGCCCGCTTCGCGAAACAGCCGCCGCGCTTCGTGAATATCGTCACCGCTGCGAACGAAAGAGACGGCGAGGAAGTCCATGCCGAGCTCCGCAGCGAGGATGATGTTTTCGCGATCGACATCGGTAAGCGCCGGCGCCGACAGGCCCCCACCCATGCGATTGATGCCCTTGTGGTCCGACAGGATGCCGCCGTTGACCACGGTCGTATGAATGCGGGTATCTTCGACACGGTCTACGGCAAGCGTAATCATGCCGTCGTTGAGCAGCAGCATGTCGCCAGGGGCGACATCCTCGTGCAGCGAGTCGAGCGCGACGCCGACACCTGCCTCCGTGCCTTCCTCGAGCCCTAGCCGGCTATCGAGGAAGAACGCATCGCCGTCAGCCAGTTGTACGCTGCCCTTGGCGAAGCGCTTGATGCGAATCTTCGGCCCCTGCAGGTCGCCCATCACACCGATATGGCGGCCGCTTTTCTCTGCCGCAGCGCAAAGCTTCTCGAAGCGCGCCCTGTGATCGCTCGAGCTGCCGTGCGAGAAATTGACTCGCGCAACATCGAGCCCGGCATCGATCATCGCGCGCAGCTTGTCGATGTCGTCGGTGGCAGGGCCGAGCGTCACGACAATCTTGGTTCGTCTTTGCATGGCGGCGATTATTGCACACGCGCTGGATCGTAGTATTACGAAATCGTAGTGGTACCTTTTTGTTGCAACACGCAGCAGGTATCCTCGGCGATGAACCCCTGGGCCGAGGATGGCTTGGACAGACGACGATTTCTGCAGAGCCTTGCAGCGGCTGCGGCAGTGCCGGCAATCCCGGCTGCGGGCAGGGCCGCCGATCCACGCGTCGGACCGTTGCGAGCGGACCCCGCCGGCCTGCTGGACCTGCCGGAGGGCTATCGGTACACCATCGTTTCCAGGGCGGGCGCCACGATGGCCGATGGCCTGCGGGTCCCGCATGCGCACGACGGCATGGCCGCCTTTCCCGGCGACGATGGCCGGGTGATCCTCGTCTGCAATCACGAGCTGGGACCCGCCTACTTCAAGCACGGTGCTTTTCAGCCGGATTTCAGCGTCGTGCCGGAAGCCGTTCGCAGCAGGGTTTACGACCGCGGCAGGAACAACACTCCCGGCGCCGGCGGCACGACGACCAAGACCTACAACCCGGAGACCGGCGAGACGGAGACCGAGTACCTCAGCCTCGCGGGCACCGAACTGAACTGTGCGGGCGGGCCCACGCCATGGGGCTCGTGGTTGTCCTGCGAGGAGTGTTTCGAGTCACCCGGATCCGGCTGGAGCGTCGGGCGCCGTGTCAGCCGGGAGCGGCCGCATGGCTATGTCTTCGAGGTGCCGTCACGCCACGAAGGTGTCGTCGAGCCGGTGCCCATCAAGGCCATGGGCAGGTTCGAGCACGAGGCCGCGGCCGTTCATGCCGATACCGGCATCGTCTACATGACAGAGGACCGCCGCCACAGCCTGTTCTATCGCTACCTGCCCAACGAGCCCGGCCGCCTCCTGGAGGGCGGCCGGCTGCAGGCCCTCGCAATCGTGGGGCAGCCGAGGATGAAGACGCACAACTGGTCAAACCGGCCGGCCATCGTCGCGGACCAACCCCTGCCGACCCGGTGGCTCGATCTCGACGATGTCGACCCTGCAGACAACGACCTGCGCCTGCGCGGTGCGAGGAGGGGCGCGGCGACTTTCGCTCGCGGGGAGGGCCTGTGCGTGGCCGGCGACCGATTCGTGTTCACCTGCACGATCGGGGGCCCGGCAAGGCTCGGCCAGGTCTTCGCCTACACGCCGAGCCCTCGAGAGGGGCACGACGACGAACAGGAGACACCGGGCCGGCTCGGCCTGATCGCCGAGGCGACGGAACAGTCGATCCTTCGCACCGCCGACAACCTGACCATGGCGCCGTGGGGTGACCTGATCGTCTGCGAGGACACGTCGAACCATTGCGGCCTGGTCGGCATTCGGCCCGACGGCAGCCAGTACCAGCTGGCCGACAACGCCTACTCGAACTCCGAGCTGGCGGGCGTGTGCTTCTCACCGGACGGCGAGACGCTGTTCGTGAACATCCAGTACCCGGGCACGACGCTCGCGATCAGGGGGCCATTCCCGGCGTAGGAGCGGGCCACGCCCGCGTGCATTTCAGCACAGCTGCAATGCCGACCCGCGAAGCGGGTCTTCGCGCCCATGGGGCGCTCCTACAAGGCGCGTCGTTCCAGTATCTCGACGGCCGGCAGCTTCTTGCCCTCGACGAACTCGAGGAAGGCGCCTCCGCCGGTGGATATGTAGGAAATTCGATCGGCGACGTCGTACTTGTCGATGGCTGCCAGCGTGTCGCCGCCGCCGGCGACCGAGAACGCGTCGCTCGCGGCGATGGCTTCGGCCAGCGCGCGCGTGCCCTCACCGAATGCGTCGAACTCGAACACCCCGACCGGCCCGTTCCAGATGATGGTCCCCGCATCGGCCAGGATTGCCGCGAAACGCTCGGCGGTGGCCGGGCCGATGTCCAGGATGAGCTCGTCGTCACCGACAGCGTCGACTGACCTGGTCGCGGGCGTGGCATCGGCAGAAAACTCGCCGGCAACGACAACGTCGTCGGGCACCGGGATATCGGCGCGCCCTTCCCCGCCCGCCGCGAGTTTACGCGCCGTGTCGAGCATTTCCGCCTCGTGCAGCGATTTGCCGACATTATGGCCGGCAGCCGCGATGAACGTGTTGGCGATGCCGCCGCCGACGATGAGCGTGTCAACCATCCCGGCAAGCGCGTCGAGGACATGCAGCTTCGTGGAGACCTTCGAGCCGCCGACGATCGCCACGAATGGCCGCGCCGGCTCGGTCAGCGCCTTGCCGAGAGCCTCGAGTTCCCGCGCGAGCAGTGGCCCGGCACACGCGACCGGCGCGTACTCGGCGACCCCGTAGGTACTTGCCTGCGCCCGGTGCGCGGTGCCGAAAGCATCCATCACGAACACGTCGCAGAGCGCCGCCATCTTGCGGGACAGACTCTCGTCGCAGGCTTTCTCGCCGGCAAGGAAACGGACGTTCTCGAGCAAAACGACGTTGCCGGGCTCGACGTCCACGCCGTCGATCCAGTTATCGACCAGCGGGACATCCCGCTGCAGCAATTGGCCGAGCCGGGCAGCCACTGGCTGCAGCGAGAACTGCGCATCGGCCTGGCCCTCGGTGGGCCGGCCGAGATGCGAGACGAGCAGGACAGCCGCACCGGCAGCCAGCGCCGCCTCGATCGTCGGCAGCGCCGCCTGGATGCGGGCATCGGACGTAACGACGCCTTCTGCGACAGGCACGTTCAGATCCTCACGGATCAGCACGCGCTTGCCCGACAGGTCGAGGTCGGTCATGCGAATGACGGACATGGCCGCAACTCCTCTGGTGCGTGGTCTACTTCGCGTTGACGAGCGCTTTGGCCGTGTCGAGCATGCGGCAGGAGAAGGCCCACTCGTTGTCGTACCAGGAGATGACCTTGACGAGTGTGCCTTCCATGACGCGCGTCAGGCCCGCGTCATAGGTCGAGGACGCCGGATCGTGGTTGAAGTCGATCGACACGAGCGGCTCGTCGTTGTACGCCAACACGCCGGCCAGCTCGCCCTCGCTCGCCTCCTTCATGATCGCGTTGATCTCGTCGACGCTCGTCTCGCGTTCGGCGACGAAGCTGAGATCGACGGCCGAGACATTGATCGTCGGCACGCGCATCGAGAAACCGTCGAGCCTGCCGTTGAGTTCCGGCAGCACGAGGCCGACTGCAGCGGCTGCCCCGGTCTTCGTCGGAATCTGCGACATCGTCGCCGAGCGCGCACGCCGCAGGTCCTTGTGGAACACGTCGGTCAGCACCTGGTCGTTCGTGTACGCATGGATCGTCGTCATCAGGCCGTGCTTGACGCCGATCTTCTCGTGCAGAGGCTTGACGAGCGGGGCCAGGCAGTTGGTCGTGCATGACGCGTTCGAGATGACGCTATCCGATGCCGTGAGCGTGTGGTGGTTGACGCCGTACACGACGGTCGCATCGACGTCGGCGCCGCCGGGTGCCGAGATGATGACCTTTTTCGCACCGCCAGCGATGTGCTTGCCGGCGGCCTCGCGCGTGCGGAAGAGGCCCGTGCATTCCATGACCACGTCCACACCGAGATCACCCCACGGCAGTTTTGCCGGGTCGCGTTCGGCGAGCACCTTGATGCGGTCGCCGTTGACGACGATGTCGTCGCCATCGACCTCGACCGTGCCCGGGAACCGGCCATGTGCCGTGTCGCGACGTGTCAGGTGTGCGTTCGTATTGGCATCGCCGAGATCATTCAGCGCAACCACGTCGAACTCGTCTGTGCGCCCGAGCTCATGGATCGCGCGCACGACGTTACGCCCAATACGGCCGTAGCCATTGATTCCAATCTTTATAGCCATTGAGTACTCCTGATTTAAATAATGTCGGTGGCCACTGCGACGACGTTGTCGACGGAGAAGCCAAAATGTTCGAACAGCTCGCCTGCCGGCGCCGACTCGCCGAAGCGGTCGATGCCGATCACGCGTCCATTGCTGCCGGCGTAACGCCACCATGTCGCCGTGGCGCCAGCCTCGATGACCACGCGGGCGCTGACCGATGAAGGCAGCACCTGCTCCTGGTAACCGGAATCCTGCTCTGCGAACAACTCCACGCAGGGCATCGAAACGACGCGTACCGCCACTCCGTCTGCGGACAGCTTGTTCGCAGCGCCCATCGCCAGGGCGACCTCGGAGCCCGTCGCGATCAGTATGATCTGCGGCTCGCCGTCCGCCTCGCGCAGCACGTAGCCGCCTCGGGCAATGGATGCCAGCTGGTCATTGTTACGTTTCTGATAAGGCACACCCTGGCGCGTCAATACGAGGCTCGTCGGCCCGTTGCGACGCTCGATTGCGTCGCGCCAGGCACAAGCCGTCTCGACGGTGTCGCAGGGACGCCAGACCCGCATGTTGGGCATCAACCGCAGGGACCCGACCTGCTCCACCGGCTGGTGGGTAGGGCCGTCTTCGCCCAGCCCGATCGAGTCGTGTGTGAACACGAAAATGTTCTGGATGCCCATCAGCGCTGCCATGCGCAGCGCGTTCCGGGCGTAGTCGGAGAACACGAGGAAGGTGCCGGCGTAAGGCATCACGCCGCCGTGCAAGGCCATGCCGTTGCAGATCGCGGCCATGCCGAATTCGCGCACGCCGAAGTAAACGTAGTTGCCGGTCGCGTCATCGCCGGTGATCACGGTCGAGCCGGCATGCTTCGTCAGGTTCGATCCGGTCAGGTCGGCGGAACCGCCCGCCAGCTCCGGCAGGGACGGTGCAAACGCGTTGAGGGCCACCAGCGAGGCCTTGCGCGTGGCCATCGACTCGGCCGCCGCGTCGATCTCGGCGATCGCGTCGTCTGCGACCTGCTGCCAGGCGGCCGGGAGTTCGCCGCGCATGCGCCGCGTGAACTCGGCGGCCAGGTCCGCGTGCTCCGCGACATACCGGTCGAAGACGTCCTGCCAGGCTGCCTCGTCGCCCGCACCGCGCTCCCGCGCATTCCAGGCCGAGGCGATATCGGCCGGGATCTCGAAGGGCGGCGAATCCCAGCCGAGTTCCTTGCGCGCCGCCGCGACTTCGTCTGCGCCGAGCGGGGCGCCGTGAGTCGATTCGCTGCCCTGCTTGTTAGGCGCTCCGTAACCGATGATCGTCTTGCAGAGAATCAGCGAGGGCCGTTCCGTCTCCGCGACGGCGGCATCGATCGCTGCAGCGATCGCGGCGCTGTCATGCCCGTCCACGCCATCGATGACGTGCCAGCCATAGGCCTCGAAGCGCTTGACCGTGTCGTCGGTAAACCAGCCGCTGACGTCGCCGTCGATGGAGATTTTATTGTCGTCATAGAGCGCGATCAGCTTGCCCAGCTTCAACGTCCCCGCGAGCGAGCAGGCCTCGTGGGAGATGCCCTCCATCATGCAGCCGTCACCGAGGAACACCCAGGTCTTGTGGTCGACGATCTCGTAACCGGGCCTGTTGAATTCGGCGGCCAGCATCTTTTCCGCCAGCGCCATGCCGACCGCGTTCGTGATGCCTTGTCCCAGCGGGCCGGTCGTCGTCTCGATCGACAGCTCCGGTTCGTACTCGGGGTGACCGGCCGTCCGGTAGCCGAACTGGCGGAAGTTCCTGATCTCGTCCATCGACAGGCCATAACCGGTCAGGTGGAGGACGCTGTAGATCAGCATGGAGCCGTGGCCGTTCGACAGCACGAAGCGGTCGCGGTTGGCCCATGTTGCGTTGCCGGGGTTGTGCCGCAGGTAGTCGTTCCACAGTACCTCGGCGATGTCCGCCATGCCCATCGGGGCCCCGGGGTGACCGGAGTTGGCGGCCTGCACGGCATCCATGGACAATGCTCTCACGGCATTAGCGAGATCTCGCCGGCTGGGGCGTCCGGCGGTCGGTTCTTGATATGACATTTCGACTGTTCTTGTTGCGGCCTGGCGGCCGTGTGGCGAATTTCTCGCGAGCGCAGGCATTTTCGCGGTTTTGCCCGGGACCCGCAAGCCGCGCCGCACGATTTGACTATTGTCACACTACAAGTCTGTACCGCTGTCACAATCTGTAACAATATTTATCGGCCTTGCCGCGCCCGGCTGCCATTGCGCTAGAATAGTCAGGTTTATTCCAACAAAAAGTCGATTTCCCCATGAGTGATACTTACCTGTTCACCTCGGAGTCCGTGTCCGAGGGGCATCCGGACAAGATTGCCGACCAGATTTCGGACGCCATACTCGACGCGATTCTCGAGCAGGACCTGGCGGCGAGGGTCGCCGTCGAGACGCTGGTGAAAACCGGCATGGCGCTGGTCGCCGGCGAGGTAACCACGGAAGCGTGGGTCGACCTCGAGGACGTCGTACGCAGCACGATCGTGGATATCGGCTACTCGGATTCCGACATGGGCTTCGACGGCCACTCTTGTGCGGTTCTCAACGCCATCGGCAAGCAATCCGGCGATATCCGCCAGGGCGTCGATCGCGGCGATCCCAAGCAGCAGGGCGCCGGCGACCAGGGCCTCATGTTCGGCTATGCGACCAATGAGACCGACGTCCTGATGCCGGCGCCGATCACATACGCCCACCGCCTGGTGCGGCGCCAGGCCGAGGTTCGCAAGAGCGGGACGCTCGACTTCCTGCGTCCCGACGCCAAGAGCCAGGTCACGTTCGTCTACGAGGGCGGCAAACCGGCCGCGATCGACGCGGTCGTGCTTTCCTCGCAGCACCATGCCGACGTCAGCATGGAAGACCTGCGCGAGGCCGTCATGGAGGAAATCATCAAGCCGGTGCTGCCCACAGAGTGGATCAGCAAGGACACCAGGTATCATATCAACCCGACGGGACGCTTCGAGATCGGCGGACCCATGGGCGACTGTGGCCTGACGGGCCGCAAGATCATCGTCGACACCTACGGCGGTACCGCCCGCCACGGCGGCGGCGCGTTCTCGGGCAAGGACCCGTCGAAGGTCGACCGCTCGGCAGCCTACGCGTGTCGCTACGTCGCAAAGAATATCGTCGCGGCCGGGCTGGCCGAGCGCTGTGAAATCCAGGTGTCCTATGCGATCGGCGTCGCGGAACCAACCTCGATCAGCGTCGAAACCTTTGGCACCGGCAAAATCTCCAACACGAAGATGACGGAACTCATCCGCGAGAATTTTGATCTGACACCGTACGGCATCCTGACGATGCTGGAGCTCTTACAACCCATCTACAAGCAAACCGCGGCCTACGGACATTTCGGTCGCGAGGACATCAACGTGAGCTGGGAGCGAACCGACAAGGCCGAAGCGCTGGCGGGCTCGGCTGCGGCTTGAACATAGAACCAAGGAGATATTTATGAGCAGCGAAGCTATTGCCGTGCAGACGCCCGATTACAAGGTCGCCGACATTACCCTGGCCGAATGGGGCCGGCGGGAGATCGCGATTGCAGAGACCGAGATGCCGGGCCTGATGGCGCTGCGCAAGGAGTATGCTGATCAGCAGCCGCTCGAGGGCGTGCGCCTGGCCGGCTGCCTGCACATGACGATCCAGACCGCGGTGCTGATCGAGACGCTCAGGGCGCTCGGCGCGGACATTCGCTGGTCGTCGTGCAACATCTTCTCGACCCAGGATCACGCCGCCGCCGCGATCGCCGCCGGGGGTGTGCCGGTCTTCGCCTGGAAGGGCGAGACGGAAGACGAGTATTGGTGGTGCGTCGAGCAGACAATCAAGGGGCCGGACGGCTGGACGCCGAACATGCTGCTCGACGACGGCGGCGACCTGACGCTGGTCATGCACGAGAAGTACCCGGAACTCATGAAGGAAGTCCGCGGCCTCTCCGAGGAGACCACGACGGGCGTGCACCGGCTGTACGAGATGATGCAGGACGGCAGCCTGCTATGCCCGGCTTTCAACGTCAACGATTCGGTTACCAAATCGAAGTTCGACAACCTCTACGGCTGCCGCGAGTCCCTCGTCGACGGCATCAAGCGTGCTACAGACGTCATGATTGCGGGCAAGATCGTCGTAGTCTGCGGTTACGGCGATGTCGGCAAGGGCTGCGCGCAGTCGCTGCGCGGCCTCGGCGCAACCGTGTGGGTCACCGAGATCGATCCGATCTGCGCGCTGCAGGCCGCGATGGAGGGCTACCGCGTCGTCGACTTTGACGGGGTGTGTGACCAGGCCGACATCGTGGTCACGGCGACGGGCAATTATCACGTCGTCACCGGCGCACACATGCAACGCATGAAGGACCAGGCCATCGTCTGCAACATCGGTCATTTCGACGACGAGATCGACGTCGCCTTCCTGCGCGAGTTAGAGTGGGAAAACGTCAAGCCGCAGGTCGACCACGTCATCTTTCCGGACGGCAAGCGCATCATCCTGCTTGCCGAGGGGCGTCTCGTGAACCTGGGCTGCGCCACCGGTCATCCGAGCTTCGTCATGTCGAACTCGTTCACCAACCAGGTGATCGCACAGATCGAGCTGTGGCAGAACGGCGACCAGTATGAAAACAAGGTCTACGTTTTGCCCAAGCACCTGGACGAGAAGGTGGCCCGGCTGCACCTCGATCGGATCGGCGCGAAGCTGACCAGGCTGACCGACGAGCAGGCCAAGTATATCGGCGTGGAGAAGGACGGCCCCTACAAGCCCGACTACTACCGCTACTGATCGATCGTGTACCGGGCCGATCCCTTGAAGGTGCTGCACCTGACGGATCCGCACCTGTTCGCCGACCGGGGCGGCGACCTTCGGGGAACGGTCACCTACAGTTCGTTGTCCCGCGTGCTCGACCACTACCGGCAAGCCGGCTGGCAGGCCGACCTCGTCCTCGCCACGGGTGACATCGTCCAGGACGATTCGGCCGCAGCTTACGAGCACTTTCGCGAGCTTGTTGGTTCACTCGGACTGCCGGTCTATTGCGTTCCCGGCAACCACGACGTGCGCGGCCTGATGCGCGAGGCGTTGGCCGAGCCGCCGTTTCACTACTGCGAAAATGTCGAGTCGGGCGGCTGGCTGATCGCCGCGGTGGACAGCTGCGTCGACGGCGAGGTGCACGGCCGCGTCGACGACGCCGCGCTCGCCCGCCTGGCAGCCGATATCGAGTCCAGTCCCGCCGCGCACGTGCTGGTCTGCCTGCACCATCCACCCGTCCTCATGCAGAGCCGGTGGCTGGATTCCGTCGGCCTCGAAAACCGGGACCAGTTTCTCGCCGCCGTATCCGCCATTCCGGAAGTCCGTCTGCTCCTGTTCGGGCATGTGCACCAGGACTACGAGGGCGCGCACGAGGGATTGCAAATCCTTGGCACACCGTCGACCTGCCGCCAGTTTGCCCGGTACAGCATGCTCTTCGCCGTGGACGACAATCCGCCTGCCTATCGCCGGCTTAACCTGTACACTGACGGCCGTTTCGAACATGAACTGATCTGGGTGCACGATGAGCCTGTTTAGCGAAGCACGCGCCGTCATCGCGGGTGGCGTCAACTCGCCGGTGAGAGCCTTCGCCGGCGTCGGCGGTGAGCCGGTATTCTTCAGGAGCGCCAGCGGCGCCTGGGTGGAGGCCGAGGACGGTCGCCGGTTCATCGATTACGTCGGTTCCTGGGGCCCCATGGTCCTGGGCCACGCTCACCCGGGCGTGATCGAAGCCGTCAAGAAGACCGCCGAGCGCGGACTCAGTTTCGGCGCTCCTTGCACGCTGGAGACGCGCATCGCCGAGAAGATACGCAGCCTCGTGCCGTCGATCGAAAAAGTGCGCATGGTCAGCTCCGGCACCGAGGCGACGATGAGTGCGATTCGCCTCGCGCGCGGACACACCGGGCGCGACAAGATCATCAAGTTCGAAGGCTGTTACCACGGGCATTCCGACTCCCTGCTGATCAAGGCCGGCTCGGGCGCGCTCACGCTGGGCGTGCCGAGCTCGCCCGGCGTGCCCGCGGGACTGGCGGAGCACACGATCACCCTGCCCTACAACGACGCCGACGCCGTGACGGCGGCTTTCGCCGCGCTGGGCGACGAGGTTGCCTGCGTCATCGTGGAGCCGATCGCGGGCAACATGAACATGGTGCTGCCAGAGCCAGGGTTCCTGGAAACGCTGCGCGAGCAATGCACGGCCGCCGGGTCGCTGCTGGTACTCGACGAGGTGATGACCGGCTTTCGCGTCGCCAAAGGCGGCGCCCAGGAACTCTTCGGCATCACACCCGACCTGACTACCCTGGGCAAGATTGTCGGCGGCGGCATGCCGGCCGCTGCATTCGGCGGCCGTGCCGAAGTGATGGCGAGCATCGCTCCTGACGGTCCGGTCTACCAGGCAGGCACGCTGTCCGGTAACCCGGTCGCGATGGCCGCAGGACTCGCGACACTCGAGGAGATCGACAAGCCCGGATTCTACGAGGCCCTCGGCGCACGCACCGGGCAACTCGCTGACGGCCTGGCGGCCGTCGCGAGCGACGCCGGCGTCCCGCTGGCCGTCGAGTCCGCGGGCGGCATGTTCGGATTCGTATTCACGGCCGATGGGCCGGTGCGGCGCTTCGAGCAGGTCGCTGCGGCGGACATCGACCGGTTCCGGGCGTTTTTCCACGGCATGCTCGACGAAGGCGTGTACCTCGCGCCGTCGGCTTTCGAGGCCGGCTTCGTCTCCGCCGCGCACGGCGACGACGAGATCGAGCAAACGCTGGCGGCTGCAGCGAAAGTAATGGCGCAGAACCTGTAGCCGGGCAGGCAGCCGGGCCCGACAGGGGACGTCAGTCCGATACCCTGACCGGGCGAATCGTCTTCAGCATCGCTCGCACCATGTCGAGGCGCTCCGTGGCGCTGCTCTCTTCGAGGCAGCGCTGCTTCTGCTCGAGATCCATCGGCAGAATCTCGACAAACCGGCTGGTGACCCAGGCAGCATCGTCGAACCGCCGCTCGAGGCTCTCGTAGAGCAGCCCCAGATCGTCCAGAACGCTCGACAGGATTTCGGACATCGGCCGGTCTTCGTCGGAAAGTGCCATGAACGGCTCCGCCGGCAACAGCTCGATGTCGCCGACATTGAGGCCCGTTTCCAGGCGCTCGCTCGTCAGCAGGCGGAATCGCTGCTCACCGATTGCGGTAACACCGAGCAAACCGTCGCTGCCCTGGTACCAGTCCGAAATGCGAGCAAGCGTCCCAATGTCGTGAGTCGTTGCCGGACCGGTCTCGCCCCCCTCGCGAATCAGGAGCACGCCGAAGGGACTGTCATCCCGGACACAGTTCTTGACCATGTCGATGTAGCGCGGCTCGAAGATCCGCAGCGGCAGGGGGCCGCCCGGGAACAATACCGTGTTGAGTGGGAACAGCGGAACTCGCAAATCCTGACCCTCGAAGCCGCGCCTGCAATTAAGTATAGACGTGTAGACAGGTTTAGCTGCTGCGGGTTCTCTGCAAGACTGCGGTAAGGGTCTGGCGGGCACGGCCGAAGCCGCCGTTGCTCATGAAAATGACCTGGTCGCCCGACAACACCTTCGCCGCCATGTCGGTGACGAGACGGTCATAGTCTTTGAACAGGCGCAAGCGCTCGCCCAGCGGCTTCAGCGCCTCGTCGAAACCCGGCTCCATGCCCTCGGGGCGATACATCCAGACGAGGTCGGCCTGCTCCAGCGACGCAGCCAGCGACTCGTTGTGCACGCCGAGCTTCATCGTGTTCGACCGCGGCTCGATGGCCACCACCAGCCGCTGGGCCGGGTAGCGCCGCTTCATCGCCGCCAGCGTACGCCGTATCGCCGTGGGGTGGTGCGCGAAATCGTCATAGATCGCGATGTCGCCCACCGTGGCCGTTCGCTCCATGCGCCGCTTCACGCCCTCGAAACGGCTCAGCGCGCCAAGAGCCTGCTCCAGGGAAACCCCGACGGAGCACGCGGCAGCCACCGCCGCGAGCGCGTTCTCGAGGTTGTGCCGCCCGCCCAGGCGCCAGCGGGTATCCCCCGCCTTGCCGTCCGGTCCACTGAGCGCGATGCGCCGCTCGGCAGCATCGATAAAGCGGCCGGACCAGTCGAACGCGGCATCCAGGCCGAATGACTGGACGGGCGTCCAGCAGCCCATCTCGATGGCCTTCGCAAGATTGTCGTCGTGCCCGTTCACGAGGATACGACCACTGCCGGGCACCGTCCTCAGCAGCTGGTGAAACTGCCATAGAATTGCGTCGAGGTCCTTGTAGATATCGGCATGGTCGAACTCGAGGTTGTTGAGCACCAGCGTGCGCGGCCCGTAGTGCACGAACTTCGCCCGCTTGTCGAAGAACGCCGTGTCGTATTCGTCGGCCTCGACCACGAAGAACTCGGATTCGCCGTAGCGCGCGGACACGCCGAAATTGGCCGGAATACCGCCCACGAGAAATCCGGGTGCCAGACCCGCGTCTTCGAGTATCCAGGCAAGCATGCTCGAGGTCGTGGTCTTGCCGTGGGTGCCCGCGACCGCCAGCACATGCCGCCCGCGCAGCACGTTGTCGGCCAGCCACTTGGGACCCGACGTGTAGGCCAGGCCGCGGTCCAGCATGGCCTCGACCACCTCGGTACCGCGGCTCATGACGTTGCCCACGACCACGCAGTCGGGCTCGTCGTCCAGCTGCGCCGCGTCGAAACCCTCGTGGATGTCGATGCCCAGATCCTGCAGCTGGGTGCTCATCGGCGGGTAGACGTTGCCGTCACAGCCGCTGACCCGCACTCCGGCCGCGCGCGCCAGCGCGGCTATGCCGCCCATGAACGTTCCGCAGATGCCGAGTACGTGAATATGCATAAGCTGGCTCAGGACGCGGGAGCGATGAAGCTGTAAAGGATGTACTGCAGGATGAACACGGTGATGGCGATCAGTATGCCGGTGTACCAGTGACGATCGATGGCGCGGGCAATGATATGCCCTTCGACGGGCACGGACCAGAGCAGTATCAGGTTGGCCACGAGGCCGGTCACCTGCTCCCCGGCGACCGGGAGGAACAGCGTGTACTGCGCAACGAAGGTGAAAAAAATCAGCGCGCCGCAACCGACCAGCGCGGTAATAGTCTGCGTCAGGCGCAGCCCGAAGCCGCCGAGCACGACGATCGCCGCGTAACAGACGATTCCGGCCATGCCGCTGAACAGACCCAGCAAGAAGTCGGTTTCATCGAAGCGATCGATCAAGGCCAGGCCCGCGAGTGAGGCGCATACCCACAGACCGATGACGAGCGCGAGCAGCAATCCTGAACGCGGAATCGCATCGGGGCCTTTGCGCAGCAGTGTGATGTCGAACAGCGTCCGGATCAGCGGCGACACGAAAATCGGTCCTCGGTTGCTCGGAAGCGGCAATGATCGCATGTTAACCTTGGTATCCGAAATGAGCCGTCCGGCAACTTCATGCCCGAATTCAAGCTAGTCGAGCATCCCGTCGAACTTGCGGCGGTGCTGGCCGCCGCGGACTGCGTGGCCATCGATACCGAGTTCATGCGCGAAAAGACCTTCTTCTCGCAGCTGTGTCTCGTCCAGGTCGCGTTCGGCGAGCACATCTATTGCATCGATCCGCTCGGCGGGGACGACCTCGAGCCATTCTGGGATGCGTCGATGCCCGTCCCGTGGGTACTGCACTCGGGCCGGCAGGACATAGAGGTCATATACCAGGCGGCAGGGCGCATGCCCGCGTCGGTGTTCGACACACAGGTTGCCGCGGGGCTGCTCGGCTACCCACCGCAGTTGGGCTACGCGGCACTGGTCAAGGAATTGTTCGACGTCAGCATCGACAAGTCGCATACGCGGGCCGACTGGTCCCGGCGCCCGCTGCCCGACGAGTACCTGCATTATGCCGCGGAGGACGTTGAGTACCTGCTGCCGGCCTATGACGTGCTGGCCGAGTGCCTCGACCGCAAGGGCCGGCTCGACTGGGCGCGGCAGGATTCAGCCATGTTGCTGGACCCCGCCCTGTACGAGGTCGACCCGGCTGCGGCCATCGACCGGCTCAAGGGCGCCCGTAACCTGCGCGGCAAGCGGCGCGCAGCGGCGGTCGGGCTGGCCGAGTGGCGCGAACAGGAAGCGCTGCGATCGAACCGGCCGCGCCAATGGATCGCGAAGGATTCGGTGTTGCTGGACATCGCATCGCAGTTGCCGGCAAACACCCGGGAGCTGGCGCGCATCGACGGACTGCCCGGCGGCCTGGTGCGACGTTCCGGGGACCGGCTCGTCAAGGTAGTTGCGGCGGCAGTGACCGGGGAGCAACGCTACGCGCCGCCGCGGTCGCCGGACGAGGCGCAGAAGGCTTTGCTCAAATCCATGCAGGCGGAGGTTGCGCAACGCAGCCGCGAACTCGGCATCGCCCCCGAGGCCATCGCTTCGAGACGCGACCTGTCGGCCGTCATCATCGGCGGCGAGAACAATTCCCGCCTGCTGACGGGGTGGCGCCGGGAACTGATCGGCGCGGACCTGCTCCGACTCGTCTAGGCGCGATCCAGCGCGACGCGAACGCGCGCATAAACCTCATCGATGTCGCCACCGGCGTCAACGACTCGCAGCGTCCCGCGCTGCCGGTAGTACTCGATGACCGGTTCGGTCCGCTCCCGGTAGACGTCGAGGCGCCTGCTGATCGTCTCCTCGTTGTCGTCTTCGCGCTGGATGAGCTTGCCCCCGGCTTCAATACACGCGTCAAGCTCTGCCTGGGGCGAGAAATAGATGTTCAGCAGCTTGCCCGTGATCGAGCAGGTCCGGCGGCCGGTCAGCCGCTTCATCAGCATGTCGAGATCGACGTCCAGGAGGATGGCGGCATCGAGTGGCGTGCCCAGCTGGTCGAGCAGCTCCTCGAGATCCAGGGCCTGTTGCTTGGTGCGCGGAAAGCCGTCGAGTATGAAGCCCTTCTCGGTGTCCGGCCGCGTCAACCGCTCGCTGATGATGCCGAGCACGACATCGTCCGAAACCAGCTGCCCGGTATCGATGACCGCTTTCGCTTGCTGGCCGAAGCGGGTACCTGCGGCCACGGCCTCACGGAGCATGTCGCCCGTGGACACCTGCGGAACGTTCTTCTCCGCCATGAGCTTCTTGGCCTGCGTGCCTTTGCCCGATCCGGGTGCGCCGAGCAGAACGATGCGCATGTCAGTTCCCTGTAGCATTGCAAGGGGCCGGTACGCTACCGGCTCTAAGGATTGGCGTCAATCAATGATATGCTCCACGGCTTTCCGAAATCCAGCAGCGGGGACCATCGAATCATGCCAGCAAGAAACGCGTTCTACGCGCAGTCGGGAGGCGTCACCGCCGTCATCAACGCCTCGGCCTGCGGGGTGATTGAAACCGCACGCAAGCACCGCGACAGGATCGCCAACGTCTATGCCGGCCGCAACGGCATCATCGGCGCGCTGACCGAGGACATGATCGATACCAACAAGGAGCGCGCAACTACGATTGCGGCGCTCCGGCACACGCCCGGTGGCGCGTTCGGCTCTGCCCGTTACAAGCTCAAGAGCATCGAGGAAAACCGGGTCGAGTACGAACGGCTGATCGAGGTCTTCCGGGCTCATGACATCGGCTACTTTTTTTACAACGGCGGCAACGACTCGATGGATACCGCGCACAAGGTCTCGCTCATTTCCAAGAAGATGGGCTTCCCCGTGAACTGCCTGGGCATTCCCAAGACCGTCGACAACGACTTGCCCATCACCGACAACTGCCCCGGCTTCGGCTCGGTGGCGAAGTACGTCGCGGTATCGACCCGGGAGGCCGCGCTCGACGTTCTGTCGATGGCGAAGACGTCGACCAAGGTTTTCGTCCTCGAAGTCATGGGCCGGCATGCCGGCTGGATTGCCGCCGCGGGCGGCCTGGCGGGCAAGGAACCCGGCGATGCGCCGCATATCATCCTGTTTCCCGAGATTCCCTTCGACAAAAGGGCGTTTCTCAAGCGGGTGCGCGAGTGTGTGAAGCAGTATGACTACTGCGTTATCGTGGTCAGCGAAGGTGCCGCCTACAAGAACGGCAAGTTCCTGGCGGAAGCCGGTACGCGGGATGCCTTCGGTCATGCGCAGCTGGGCGGCGTGGCGCCCGTCGTCGCCAACATGATCCGCGACAAGCTAGGCTTCAAGTACCATTACGCCGTGGCCGACTACCTGCAGCGTTCGGCCCGGCACATCGCGTCGGCAACCGACGTCAAGCAGGCCTACGCGGTCGGCGCGGCGGCCGTCAAAATGGCGCTCGCGGGCAAGACGGCGGTCATGCCGGTGATCAAGCGGGTCTCCGACGAGCCCTACCGCTGGAAAATCGAATCCGCCCCGCTGTCGCGTATCGCGAACAGGGAAAAGATGCTGCCGCGTCGCTACATCACCAAAGACGGCTTCGGCATCACCGCAGCGGGTCGGCGCTACCTGGAGCCGTTGATCCGGGGCGAGGATTATCCGCCTTATGTCAATGGCTTACCGAAATACGTGACGCTCAAGAACGCACCCGTCAAGCCAAAGTTACCGACGAAATTTGTGGTATGATGCGCGCCCGGCCTGGGCCGGAACAACAACCTAATCGGGGAGATTTCCTAGCGAACGCAGTCCCTATGCCCGCGATCGATGCAGGCGTGGCCGGACGCGTTCGATCCCAAAGTTCATGTCAGGAGACAATCAATGAGTAACGAGCTAGCCCTGTGGCTCTCGATCGGTGCTGGCGCGGCTGCCGTGCTGTTCGGAGTGATATCGACACAGTGGATTCTCAAGCAGCCCGCCGGCAATGAGCGGATGCAAGAGATCGCCGCGGCCATCCAGGAGGGCGCCAAGGCCTATATGGACCGCCAGTACCTGACCATCAGCGTGGTCGGTGTCGTTCTGTTCGTTGTGCTTGGCTTCACCCTCGACTGGGGTACCGCGATCGGCTTTGCGATCGGCGCCGTCTTCTCGGGCATGGCCGGCTACATCGGCATGTACGTATCCGTTCGGGCGAATGTGCGCACGGCCGACGCCGCACAGAGAGGCGTCAACCCGGCGCTGAACATCGCCTTCAAGGGCGGCGCGATCACCGGCATGCTCGTCGTGGGCCTGGGCCTGCTCGGCGTGGCCGGCTACTTCTTCGTGCTGACGGCCTTTTTCGACGCCACGGCCGACGACGCCGTGCATGCGCTGGTCGGCCTTGCCTTCGGTGGCTCCCTGATCTCGATCTTCGCCCGACTCGGCGGCGGCATCTTCACCAAGGGCGCTGACGTCGGCGCCGACCTGGTCGGCAAGGTCGAGGCCGGCATCCCCGAGGACGATCCCCGCAACCCGGGCGTCATCGCCGACAACGTCGGTGACAACGTCGGCGATTGCGCCGGCATGGCGGCCGACCTCTTCGAGACTTACGCGGTGACAATCATTGCGACCATGCTGCTCGGCGGCCTCGTCACGACGGCCTACGGCACCGAAGCCGTGGTTTACCCGCTGGTCCTCGGCGCCGTATCGATCATCGCGTCGATCATCGGCACCTTCTTCGTCAAGACCTCGGAAGGCGGCAAGATCATGGGCGCGCTGTACCGCGGCCTGATCGTCGCCGGCGCCATAGCTGCCGTCGCTTTTTACTTCATCACGGACATGATGATGGGCGGCAGCGGCCAGGCGATGGGCATCTACTACTCCGCGCTGATTGGTCTCGGCCTGACGGCCGCCATGGTAGTCATCACCGAGTACTACACCGGTACGGACTTCAAGCCGGTGAAGACGATCGCGGAAGCCTCGCTGACCGGCGACGCGACCAACATCATCGCCGGCCTCGGCATCTCGATGAAGGCGACGACCCTGCCCGTCATTGCCGTCTGCGCCAGCATCTGGGGCGCTTTCCAGCTCGCGCCCGATGCGATGGGCGGCCTCTACAACATCGCGATCGCAGCGACGACGATGCTGTCGATGACCGGCGTCATCGTTGCGCTCGACGCCTTCGGCCCGATCACCGACAACGCGGGCGGCATTGCCGAGATGGCCGAACTGCCGGCCGAGGTGCGCAATATCACCGACCAGCTCGACGCGGTCGGTAACACGACCAAGGCCGTAACCAAGGGCTATGCGATCGGTTCTGCCGGCCTCGCCGCGCTCGTGCTCTTCGCGGATTACAACAACGCCCTTGCCGGCGTCGGCAAAGACGTCACGTTCCTGCTCAACGACTACCGGGTCATCATCGGCCTGTTCATCGGCGGCCTCGTGCCATTCCTGTTCGGCGCGCTCGCGATGGAAGCCGTCGGCCGCGCGGCCGGTTCGGTCGTCAACGAGGTCCGCCGCCAGTTCCGCGAGATCGAGGGCATCATGGAAGGCACCGGCAAACCGGACTACAGCCGTGCCGTCGACCTCCTGACCAAGGCCGCGATCAAGGAGATGGTGATTCCATCGCTGCTGCCGATCGCCGTGC
The DNA here is from genome assembly GCA_041572475.1 of Woeseiaceae bacterium. Lineage (GTDB taxonomy): Bacteria > Pseudomonadota > Gammaproteobacteria > Steroidobacterales > Woeseiaceae > UBA1847. The sequence goes on along the minus strand of JBFFSI010000002.1, from coordinate 2,373 downwards.
CGATCATCGTCGGCTTCGGGCTCGGCGTCGAGGCGCTGGGTGGCGTACTGCTCGGCACGATTGTCACGGGCCTGTTTGTCGCAATCTCGATGACCGCCGGCGGCGGCGCCTGGGACAACGCCAAGAAATACATCGAGGACGGCGCCCACGGCGGGAAGGGCTCCGACGCCCACAAGGCGGCGATAACCGGCGACACGGTCGGCGATCCGTACAAGGACACGGCCGGTCCCGCCATCAACCCGCTGATCAAGATCATCAACATCGTGGCGCTGCTGATCGTGCCGCTGCTGTAATTGCAGGAGCGGCTTCAGCCGCGACACATGAAAAGACCTGAACCGCCGGCTCCGCCGGCGGTTTTTTATTGGCCGGCAGCACGCCAGTCTTGCAGGGGAACGGTTCCCCGGCGCGCGTGACGAGCAATCAGGTATTCAGGAGTCGGAAAGTGCCGGTCGCCGCAACGCCGAGCGCTGCCGGCGCTTCGACGAATCGACCCTGGATGAAGTCGACGCCCACTTCGCGCAGCCAGTCGAAATCTTCCTGGTGCTCGACCTGCTCGGCAACGATGCGGAATTGCATCTTGCGCGCCAGTTTGATCATCGCGGCAACCATTTCCTGGTTGACTTCGTCGGACTGGAGATTGCGGGTGTAGGTGCCGTCGATCTTGAGGTAATCGATCGGCAGGTGTTTGAGGCTGGCGAAGGAACCGAGCCCGCTGCCGAAATCGTCCAGCGAGAATTCGCAGCCGATGCCGTGCAGGACCTCGATGAAGCGTTGTGCGTGCTGGATGTTGGAGAGAATGGCCTCCTCGGTCACCTCGAAGCAGATCGATGCCGGCGCCACGCCTGAGCGGTCGAGGGCTTCGACCACGAAGCCCAGGAAACCCTCATCGCCCAGCGTCTGCCCCGACAGGTTGACCGCGCAGCTCCGCCCGACCGACAGCTTGATCTCGCCGCCGGACAGGGCCGTCAGTGTCGCCGTCAGCACCCAGCGATCGATCTGTGGCATCAACTGGTAGCGCTCCGCGGGTCGCAGGAATTCGGCCGTATTCGCCGCTCGCCCATTCTGGTCGGGCAAACGAATCAGTACCTCGACAGATGGGCCCGATTCGACCCCGCCACCCATGGCCAGGATCGGCTGCACGGCGAGGTGAAAACGGTCCTCGTGGAGTGCCGACTGGAGTACGCGCAGCCACTGGATATCGCCGCGCTCCCTGGCAATCGCCTCGTCCCGCGCCGAGTAGACGTGCACGCGGCCCCTGCCCTGCTGCTTGGCGACATAGCACGCCGAATCGGCAGCACTCATCACGTCCTGCAGCGAGCCGCTGATGTGGCTGATCTCGACGAGGCCGATCGAGATGCCGATGTTGAATATCTTGTCCTTCCAGACGAAGCGGTAATCGGCGACGGCGTTGCAGATGTCGTTTGCAATCTGCCTGGCCTTGTCGATGGGGCAGCCGATCAGCAGGGCGCCGAACTCGTCGCCGCCCAGCCGGCCGACGAAATCGGATTCGCGGACCTGGTCCTTGATGAGCGCTGCGACCTCGCGCAGCATGTTGTCCCCGGCGACATGCCCGCAGCTGTCGTTGACGGCCTTGAAGCGATCCAGGTCCATGTAGAACAGCATGTGCACGGCCTCTTCGGCGTGGGCCGCGTCCATCGCCTCGTCGAGGCGCCGCTCGAACTCGTGCCGGTTGACCAGTCCGGTGAGCGCGTCGTGAGTCGCCTGGTAGCTCATCTGCCGCGTCAGGCCGCGGATTTCGCCGACGTCGTGGAAGACCACCACGGCACCCGAGATACTGCTGCCCGGGCCGCGAATCGGTGAAGCCGTGAGTTCTACGGAGTGCTCGTGTTCGCCGTCCGTCGTGAGCATCACGGCCCGCCGGCCCATGTTGACCCGCCGTCGCATCTCGAGGCAGCGCTCGACCGGGTCGCCGAGCGGACGCCGGTCCACGTCTTCGACGAGTGAAAAGAGCTCGCCGATGCGGTGGCCGGCCGCGTCGTCCCGGTTCGTGCCGATCAGCCTCTCGGCCACCTGGTTCATGTAGTCGATGTGGCCGTTGTTGTCGGTCGTGATGACGCCCTCGGAGATCGATTCGAGGGTGTACTGGGCCTGCCGCTTGCTGCGGCTCAGCGACACCTCGAGGCTCTTGCGATGACTGACGTCGCGCGCGACGGTCAGGATCGCGGGCTGCCCGAAGAACTCGATGTTGGAGCTCTGCGCCTCGACCCAGAGACCCGACTGGTCGCCATTGATGAGCTGGATTTCGATCCGCTGGGGCACTTCCTCCCCACGCATCCGTTTCACCATCGTGTTCCGAAACAGCGCCCGGTACGCCGGCTTCACGAGATCCGCGATCTCGCGGCCCACCAGCTG
>JBFFSI010000001.1:0-122843 GCA_041572475.1 Woeseiaceae bacterium | reverse complement strand
TGCCGTGCCCTGCATCGGCGCGTTGATGGCGCTGCGTTCGGCGTACTGGCGCCGCTGCGCGTTGCGGGCATTGATCTCCGGCAGGTACAGGCGGCGGCCGAACACGGTCTCGACATAGCCTTGCTTGCTGGCCTTCTCGCGGATGCCGTCCATGTAGGCCTTGACCCCGGGGTAACGGTCGAAATACAGGTCGATGTATTCCTGCGCCTGGCCGCGCGGTATGCCGAGCTGCTTCGCGAGCCCGAATGCGGACATGCCGTACATCAGCCCGAAGTTGATCGCCTTGGCCGAGCGCCGATGGTCGGGCGTGACGTCGTCGAGCTCGAGCTCGAAGACCTCGGCGGCCGTCGCGCTGTGGATGTCCATGTCGTTGGCGAACGCCGTGATCAGGCCCTCGTCGCCGGACAGGTGCGCCATGATGCGCAGCTCGATCTGGGAGTAGTCGGCAGCCATCAGCAGGTACCCCTCGGGCGCCACGAAGGCCTGGCGGATGCGCCGGCCTTCCGGCGTGCGTATGGGGATGTTCTGCAGGTTCGGGTCCGTCGAGGACAGCCGGCCGGTGGCGGCGACGGCCTGGTGGTAAGAGGTATGCACCCGCCCGGTCGACTCCGTGATCTGCAGCGGCAGCTTGTCCGTGTAGGTGCTTTTCAGCTTGCTGACGCCGCGGTAGTCGATGATGACGCGGGGCAGGTCGTACTCGACCGCGAGCTCGACGAGAACGTCCTCCGCCGTCGACGGTTGGCCCTTGGGGGTCTTGCGTATGACGGGCAGTTCGAGCTTGTCGAAGAGGATTTCCTGCAGCTGCTTCGGCGAGCCCAGGTTGAACGGGCCACCCGCGAGCTCGTGTGCCCTGGCCTCCAGCTCCGCCATGGTCGCGGCCAGTTCCCGGCCCTGCTTCGCGAGCATCTTGCGATCGATCAGGACGCCGGTCTCTTCCATGTCGAAGAGCACCGGCACGAGCGGCTGCTCGATCGTGGTGTAGACCCTGCGCAGGGGCTCGATCTCGGTGAGCTTTGCCCACAGCGTCTGGTGCAGCTGCAGCGTGATGTCCGCATCCTCGGCGGCATAAGGCGCGGCCGTGTCCAGGTCGACCTGGTTGAAGGTCAGCTGCTTCGCACCCTTGCCGGCGACGTCCTCGTAATGAATCGTGTCACGGCCGAGGTAGAGCTTTGCCGTCGAGTCCATGTCGTGGCGCGACGCGACGCTGTTCAGCACGTAGGACTCGAGCATCGAGTCGAAGGCCATGCCCTCGAGCCGGATCCCGTAACGCGCCAGCACGTGCGCGTCGTACTTGAGATGGTGCCCGACCTTGCGGTGGTCCCCGCTCTCGAGGAACGGCCGCAGCTTGTCGAGCACCTCGTCGCGCGGCAGCTGGTCGGGCGCGCCCGGGTAGTCGTGCGCGAGCGGCACGTAGGCCGCGCGGCCCGGCTCGACCGCCATCGATACGCCGACGAGTTCGGCGGTCATGTAGTCGAGACTGGTCGTCTCGGTGTCGAAGGCCACGAGGTCGGCGGCCATGATCGTCTCGAGCCAGGCGTCAAAGGATTGCCAGTCGAGCACCGTCTCGTAGTGGCCTTCCGGCTCCTCGGCCGCGGGGGCGGGCGCGCCCCGGTCATCGTCGAGCTGCTTGAGCAGCGTGCGCAGTTCGAAGCGCCCGTAAAGTTCGCGCAGGCCATCGATGTCAGGGTCTGCCGGCCTGAGGTCGGCGAGCCCGACGGGCAGTTCCACGTCCTGGCGGATCGTCGCCAGTTCGCGCGACAGCTCGAGCGAGCCGATATTGTCACGCAGGCTCTCGCCGACCTTGCCCTTGACCTCGTCCGCCTTTACGACGAGTTCGTCGGCGCTGCCGTATTCGTTCAGCCATTTCGCCGCGGTCTTGGCGCCCACCTTCGGGACGCCGGGGATGTTGTCGGAGCTGTCGCCGACCAGGGCGAGGTAGTCGATGATCTGTTCCGGGTAGACGTCGAACCTGGCCTTGACCGCATCGCGGTCGAGGATGCTGTCGGTCATCGTGTTGACCAGCGTGACCTTGTCGTTGACGAGCTGGGCCAGGTCCTTGTCGCCCGTCGACACGAGCACATTCAGCTCGTCGGCCGCCGCCGTGGCGCACAGCGTGCCGATCACGTCGTCCGCCTCGACGCCCTCGACCTGCAGCAGGGGCAGACCCATGGCCCTGACCGCGTCGAGGATGGGCGTGACCTGCGCGCGCAGCTCGTCGGGCATCGGCGGGCGGGTGGCCTTGTACTGCGGGTAGATGTCGTCGCGGAAGGTCTTGCCGGGCGCGTCGAACACGATGCCGACTCGCGCGCCCGGGTACTCGCGGACGAGCTTGTTGATCATCGTCAGGACGCCGTGCAGGGCGCCGGTGGGCTCACCCTGCGAGTTGCTCAGGCTCGGCAACGCATGGAACGCCCGGTACAGGTAGGACGATCCATCGACAAGTACGAGATCAACGCCGGGCATGAAAACCTGCCGGCTTAAGGCTGATTGCCGTCCTCGTTATCGTTCTCGCTGTCCTCGTCGCGCTCGGACTGCTCGGCCGGGGGCTCGACCGAGGTGGGCTCGCCCGGGATGTAGAGCGGGCCACTCTGGCCGCAGCCGGCAACAAAAAGGATGAACAGCAGTGCGGCAAGCGTCGTGGATTTCATGGTTTCGCCTTTTGCGAGAGATGCAGGGATTATAGAGGCCGGCCGCTCACTTTGAATAGCGCCGCGCCACCTCGCGGTAGGCGCTGCGGAACGGCATTCCCTGCTCGGTCACCAGCCGGTAGGCCTCCTCCGTTGCGAAGATGCCGGGGTCGAGTTCGATGTTGTCGGGCACGAAGGCCAGCCCGTCGAGGACGTGCGCCATGATGTCGACGCTGTCCGCGGCAAGGTCGATGCCCCGGAACAGCGGCGCCTTGAGGCGCTGCAGGTCGCGCTGGTAACCGGACTGGAGCTTGGCCGTGATCATCAGCGTCTCGTCGAGGCAGGCCTGCGCCGTCGCCTGGGACGCCCGCAGCAGTTCGAGCACGTCCGGGTTGCGTTTCTGCGGCATGATCGACGAGCCTGTCGTCACGTCCGCGGCCAGCGTGATGTAGGCGAACTCCTGCGTGTAATAGAGCAGCAGGTCGGTGGCCATCCGGCTGAGATCGCCCAGCAGCAATGTGATTTCGAACAGCAGGCCGGCCTCGGCCTTGCCGCGCGACAGCTGCACGGCCGTCACGGGCGCCTGGGTCGCGGCAAAGCCGAGCTTCGCGGTCGTGGCTTCGCGGTCCAGCGGCAGTCCCGGCGTGCCGTAGCCGGCCGCGCTGCCGAGCGGGTTCTTGTCGATGCGCCGCAGGACGCCAGCGAGACCCGCTGCCGCGTCATCGAGAGCCTCGCCGAAACCGCCGCACCAGAGGGCGACCGTCGACGGCATCGCGTGCTGCATGTGCGTGTAGCCCGGCAGCTGGACCTCGCCCTGGCGTTCCGCCAGCGCGCCGAGCGACGCACGGAGGCTGCCTACCCGCTCGATGAGATCGCCCGCGGCATCGCGCAGGTAGAGCCGCAGCGCGGTCAGCACCTGGTCATTGCGCGAGCGGCCGAGGTGCAGGCGGGCGCCCGCGTCGCCGATGGCGTGAGTCAAGCGTGACTCGAGCGCCGTGTGCACGTCCTCGTCCTCGAGGCTGATCTGCCACTGGCCATCGTCGAACTCGGCCGCAAGCATCTCGAGGCCCGCGCTGATGGCCTCGCAGTCGTCGTCGCTGATCAGCCCGGTCGCGGCCAGCATCTCGGCGTGCGCGATTGAGCCCCGCACGTCGTAGTGGACCAGGCGTGCGTCGAGCCGGTGGTCTTCGCCCGCGGTGTAGCGCAGCACCCGTTCGTCGAGCGGCAGGCCCTTGTCCCAGAGCCGCGTCATGGTGACTCACCCGCCTGCTCGGCCGGGGTTAGCGCGCTGATGTCGTTGACGACCAGCGTGCCGGTGCCTTCGTTGGTGAAGACTTCGAGGAGCAGGCTGTCGGGCACCTTGTGCGAGATCACGTGCACGCGCTGGACGCCGTTCTCCAAAGCGGCGTCGATGGCGGCCGCCTTCGGCAGCATGCCGTCGGCGAGCTTGCCGTCGTCACGCAGCCTGTCGAGCGCGGCGCGATCGATGTAGCTGATCAGGGACTGCGGGTCGTTGGCGTCCTCGAGCACGCCCGGGGCGCCCGTCAGCAGGATCAGTTTCTCCGCGTCGAGCTCCGCGGCGATCGCGGCCGCGACCGTGTCGGCATTGATGTTCAGCAGCGTTCCGGTCTCGTCGCAGGACAGCGGGCTGATCACCGGCATCAGTCCGTTGTCGAGTTGTTTCTGCAGGATGTCGGCGTCGACGGAGTCGATATCGCCGACGAAGCCGTAGTCGATCGGGTCGTCGCCCTCGCGCTCGACCGGCGGGCGCCGATGCGCCCGGATCAGGCCGGCGTCGACGCCGCTGATGCCGACCGCCGGGATCTGCAGGTCGCGGCACGCCGCGAGGACCCGCGTGTTGATCTGGCCGTTGAGGATCATCGTCGCAACGTCGAGCGAGGCGCCGTCGGTGACTCGCCGGCCGTCCACGAAGGTCGTGTCGAGGCCGAGATCTTTCGCAAGCTTGGTCGACTGGGGTCCGCCGCCGTGAATCAGGACGACGCGGATGCCCACCTGGTGCAGTATGCCCACCTGCTCCATGATCGCCCTGGTCTGAACCGGGTCGGCAAAAACCTCGCCGCCGGCCTTGAGGACGAATGCCTTGCCCTTGTAGAGCCGAATGTAGGGCGCCGCGTGCTTCAGCGCGCTGACGACGATCGCGCGATCCTTGCTGGAGGTCATGACGTACCTCCGAGCATCCGGTGCAGCACCGCCATCTGCGCAAGCATGCGGTTGCGGGCCTCCGGGATCACGATGCTGCGCGGCCCGTCGAGGATCGCGTCGGCGACGACGACGCCACGGCGCACCGGCAGGCAGTGCATGAAGCGGCAGTCTTTCCTGGCGTTCGCGAACCAGGATTCGTCGACGCACCAGTCGATGAGCTCCTCGCGGAGTTTCTGATCACCGATCTTGTCCCCGTAGTGCCGTGTCGACGACCAGGACTTCGCATAGATGACGTGCGCGCCCTCCATGGCCTCGGCACGGTTGTCGGATTCCGTGACCGAGCCGCCGTTCGCAGCGGCGGCCTCCGCGGCTTTCTGCATCAGCGCCTCCGGCAGCTCGAAACCCTCGGGCCTGAGGACCGTGACGTCCATGCCGCGCCGCGCCGCCGTGTAGAGCGTCGAGGTCGGCACGGCGAGCGGCAGCACCCTGGGGTGGTAGGCCCAGCTGAGCACGAATTTGCCGCCGTTGGCCGGGATCTCGAAGTCGTCGAGGGTCTTCCAGTCGGCGAGGTTCTGGCACGGGTGCCCCATGGCCGATTCCATGTTGATGTAGGGCGTGTCGATCAGCTCGATGAGCGCGTTGAACTCCACTTCCGCCATGTCGTGTTCGAGGTCCTTGCGCTCGGCGAATGCGCGGATGCCGATCGCGTCGCCGTAGGAGGCGATCACGGGGACCGCTTCCCGGATGTGCTCGGCCGCGGCGCCGTCCATGACGATGCCGGGCCGCGTCTCGATGCCGTGGATCGACATGTCCGGCGAGATGACGAACGAGCCGCCGCCGAGCCGGGTCATCGCGGCCTGGAACGAGGCCAGCGTGCGCAGCGAAGGGCTGAGGAACAGCAGGGACAGTACCTTGCCGCGCAGGGCCTCCGGTTCCGGCTGGATGTCGAGCCGGTTCGCGAGGTCGAGCAGCGCCCGGATTTCCTCGTTGCTGAAGTCGGCAAGGTCGTTGAATGCTTTCACTGGGGTCTCTCCCGGTTAGCCGGCGCGCGGCACGAGCGTCTCGAGCGCGTGCGCCAGGTGTTCGACGTGATGGGGCTCGAGAACCAGCGGCGCCAGGATGCGCAGCACCTCCGGATCCGAGCTCGTGCCCGTGAGAATGTTATGATCCAACAGCGCCTTTTGCACTTCCTTGGCCGGCCGGTCACAGACGAGGCCTAGCAGAAGGCCCATGCCCCGGATCTTCCTGACGGGCCCGGTGATGCAGCGCTCGCGTATCTGCGCCTCGCGGGCGCGGACGTTGGCGAGCAGCCCGTCAGACTGGATCGTGTCGATGACGGCAACGATCGCCGCCGCCGCGAGGGGACCGCCGCCGAAAGTCGTGCCCAGGTCGCCAGGCCCGAAATGCGCCGCAATATCTTCGTTGCAGAGGATGGCGCCGCAGGGAACGCCGCCGCCGAGCGCCTTCGCGCTGGTCAGGATATCCGGCGCGATGCCGTGTGCATCCACTCCAAAGAAATGCCCGGTGCGACCGATGCCCGACTGCACCTCGTCCGCGATCAGCAGCACACCGTTGTGCTGTGTTCGCCCGCGCAGCGTCGCCAGGAATTCCTGCGAGAGGTCGCAGGCGCCGGCGACACCCTGCACCGGCTCGACAATGACCGCCGCAACGCTGCGGTCGATCATGCGCGCCGCGGCGTCGCAGTCGTCGCGCGGGATGAAATCCACGTCGAAGGGTTTCGCGGGGAAGCCGTACCACCTGCCGGAATTCCAGGTGACCGCTCCTGCCGCGGCCGTGCGGCCGTGGAAGCCCTCGGTGATGGCCAGGACCTTTTTCCTCTGCGTGACCACGCAGGCCATGCGCAGCGCATTCTCGTTGGCTTCGGCGCCGGAGTTGACGAAGAACACACGGCTGAGCCCGTCGGGCGCGACCTCGATCAGCTTCTCCGCCGCGTGCGCACGCACCTCGAGCGCCACGGCGTTGCTCTGGAACAGAAGCTTCGCGCTCTGGCCGCTGATCGCGTCGATGAGACGCGGGTGGCCGTAGCCGAGCGCTGCCACGGCGTGGCCGCCGTACAAGTCGAGGATGTGGCGCCCCTCGGCCGTGATGATGTCGCAGCCGCTCGCGCGCTCAGGAACGAAGGGCAGCTGGTGGTACACGGGCACGGTGGCCAGCGCCTCGCGGTTGCGCGGGTCCATTGCCACCGTGTCGGGCCGGCCCTGCATGCTCAGGTCCATGCCGGTGCGGCCTGCGCCAGGCCGGCCGTCTCGGGCAGTCCCCAGAGCCGGTTCATCCACTGCATGGCGCCACCGGCCGCGCCCTTGACCAGGTTGTCGATGACCGCCATGACGACAACGCTGTCCTGACTGCACGCGACACCGATCTCGCAGTAATTGCTGGCCACGACGTTCTTGAGCCGCGGCGTGCCGCCCACGAGCCGGACGAACGGGGCATTGCCGTAGGCCTCCTCGAACGCCGAGCGCAGCTGACTGTCGGATACGCGCTGGCTGGCCTTCGCCTGCACGGTGACGTGGATGCCGCGCGCGAACGGCCCCGAGTGTGGCACGAAGTGCACTTGCGCCGGCCGGCTGCTCGCCGCCTCGGCGAGGCCGGCTATCTCCGGCGCATGCCGGTGCGCGAGCGGCTTGTACGCGTACAGGTTGCTGTGCCGTTCGGGGTGGTGCGTGCCTGCCTGCGGGCTGCGTCCGGAGCCCGTGCTGCCCGTGATGCCGGTCACGTAGAGTTCGGCTTCCGTGAGCCCGGACTGCAGAAGCGGTACCGCGGCGAGCAGTGCGGCAGTCGCGAAGCAGCCCGGGTGGCCGATGTGCGGCGTCGCCGGTTGGATCGCGTGTTCGGGTACGGCGCAGCTGAACTCCGGCAGCAGAACAGGTGCCCCGTGCTCGCTGCCATAGACGACTTCGTAGTCGAGCTGGCTGGCGTATCGGAAGTCCGCCGAGGAATCCACGACATGGACCTCGAGGCCCTTACCGGCAGCAGCCTCCAGCGCATTCGCGATCAGGGCCGCGGACGCACCGTGCGGGGCGGCCGAGAACAGTGCGAGCTTCCCGCCCTTGTCGAGCTCGGCGAGCCAGTCGTCATGCCCGACATAGATTAGTTCGCCGACCGCGCCGGCGAGGTGCGGAAAGGTTGCGGCAATCGGCTCCCCGGCGCGGCTGTCCGAGACGGCGGCCGCGAGCGCAAGGTCCGGATGCGCTGCGATCAGCCGCAGCAGTTCACCGGCGACGTAGCCGGTTCCGCCGAGCACGACGGCCTTGATACCCGGCGTCATGCTGCCTCCTTGTTGCCGAGGATGCCGGCGACGAGGTCGCCCAGCGCCACACCGTTGGATAGCGCATTGATGGCCGGCAGCGACGTGCGTTCGGCGATCTGGTCGATACCGACCGCATTGTCGGTCGCCGGCCCGGTCACGACGGCCGGCTCGATGCCGAAGGAGTCACGGAGTATGCGGGCGCCGCCCCAGGCCGAGACAGGGTCGTTGGCGCACAGGATGACCGCTGTAAACGCGTCGCGGATGGATGCGTCCGACAGTATTGCCTCGACACCATAAGCGCCCAGCAGGCCGTCGCCGAGTTCGAGGACGATGACGTCGGGCTTGCTGGCGGCCAGGTTGGAGAGCAGCGCGCGCGTCAGCGCCGGGCCGTTCGTGGCCGTCGTCGTCACGATCCCCAGGTCGGAGAAGATCATGGTCTCGGTCGCGCCCGCGTCTTCCATCGTCAGGATATCGCGGCGCAGCGATACGCCCGTGGCCTTGCAGGCGGAGACCTTGAGGCCGAGGTGGCGCAGCCGGCCGACGATCGCGCAGGCGGCCGCGGTCTTGCCCGAGTCCATACAGGTGCCGGCGAGCGCGACGACCGGAACGCCCTGCGTGTCGAGCGCCGCGGCACTGTCGAGGGGCAGGCGCCCGGCACGCGCGGGAACGCCGATGCGTTCGCCGAGGTAGGGGAAGTCGAGGACCGTGCCGAGGACCTCGCAGTTGAACGGCGGGCCAACGTCGGGATTGGCCGAATCGCAGACACCGAGTACGCCGCCGATGTTCAGCAGCTGTATCGTGTCCCCGGGCTGGAGCGCCTCGGGCAGGTGGCCGGAATAGCCGCGCAGCGCCTTGCGGTGGCCGAGCGCACCGACGACGACGTCGCCCTGGTTCACGGTGGCCATGCGCCCCGAGGTCAGCTCGAGCTGGTTGTAGCGCGCCTTGTTGTTGAGCACGCGCACGGCAACGAGCACGCCTTCCTCGCAGGGGATGTCGCCGGAAAGTCTCAGCTCGTGACCGAGCTTGGAGTGCTGGGCAACCGATGCGATCTTGTCGACGACGACGCTCTTCATCCCAGGTCCCCTCCGGCCCGGGTCTGCAGCGAGCCCGGCAGTGACAGGATGCGGGCATAGCCCAGCGCGTCGGCGGGCGTCCATTCGCCGGCGGCCTCGCCGTACACGCCCTTCGTGGCGGCGAGCAGCGAGTGGGGCGATTCGACGCCCTCGATGAACAGCTGGCCGGGCCGCAGAGACACGCTAACTGTCCCTGTAACCCGACGCTGGGACGAGGCGAGCATGGCCTCGATGTCGGCGCAGACGAGGTCGAGCTGCTTGCCCTCGTGGACCAGGTCGCCGTAGACGGCGGCGACCGAGTCCTTGACGCGCGCCTGCTGCGCGCTGAGGACGAGTTTCTCGAGTTCGCGGTGCGCCGTGATGAGCGTGATCGCGGCCGGCGCCTCGAATGCGACCCTGCCCTTGGTGCCCAGCACCGTGTCGCCGAGATGGATGCCCCGGCCGATCCCGTAGCTGCCGGCAAGGGTTTCCAGGGCTTCGATGAGATCCACCGGCGACAGTGCCCGCCCGTCGAGGGCCGTCGGGATGCCGCGGGTAAATTCCACCCTGTGCCGCGACGGCGGCTGCGGGTCCGAGAAGGCAGTCGCGGACAGCACCCAGGCCTCCTCGGGAATCGTGGTCGCCGACGTCAGTGTCTGCTGGCCGCCGATCGTGATGCCCCAGAGGCCGCGGTTGATCGAGTAGGCCGAGCCCTGCGCCGGCAACGGCATGCCGTGGTCCTCGAGGTACGCCAGCTGTTCCTCGCGGACCCAGCTGTTGTCGCGGACGGGTGCGAGGATCTCGAGGCCGGGGTTCAGCGTGCGCAGCGCGACTTCGAAGCGCACCTGGTCGTTACCGGCCGCCGTGCAGCCGTGCGCAACCGTCGTTGCACCACGCTCGCCGGCGAGCTGCGCCAGCCGCGCCGCCTGCAGGCCGCGTTCGGCGCCGACGCAGAGCGGGTAGGCCTGGCCCCGCAGCACGTTGCCGGCGATCAGGTAGCGAATCACGCTGTCGAAGAAGTCCTGCTTGCAGTCGATGAGCACGTGCTCGATCGCGCCGAGCGCACGCGAGCGCTCCTCGAGCGCTTTGGCCGCGGGTGCATCGATGCCGCCGGTGTCGACGGTTGCCGTGATCACGTCGCGCCCGCAGGTCTCCTTGAGCCAGGGCACGCAGAAGGACGTGTCGAGGCCGCCGGAGAACGCAAGAATAATGGGGGAGTTGTCTGTCGTCACAGTGGTTTACCGGGTATTGGTTCAGGAGCGCGAGCGCTCGATCCTGGCGATCAGCGACCTCTGGGCCGCCGCAGAGTCGACCGCGACGAAGACGGTGTCGTCGCCGCCGATGTTGCCGACCATCTCTGGCCAGCCGCTCCGGTCGAGCGCCAGGGCCACCCGCTGCGCCGCGCCGATCGCGGTGCGGATGACGACGAGGTTGGCGCCGGCCGGCAGCACGGCGCGAATAAACTCGGCCACCCCGTCGAACGCGGCCTTGCCCGCATCGTCGGGCTGCAACAGCTCATAGCCGCGGGCGGTCTTGATCGCGCCGAGGTCCTTGAGGTCCCGGCTCACGCTGGACTGGGTTGCGTGCAGTCCGCGCGCCGTCAGCTCATCCACGAGCGTCTGCTGCGTGTCGGCGGGTGCGTCGAGCAGCAGCTGCCTGATAATGTCGCGGCGCTGCGCCTGTTCCTGGGTCGAGTTGGGCATGCTTAGGCCTGCATAAATATGCGCATAAGAATATGCAAATGCGCATATTGGGTCAAGGCCTTCGGACACGGTTTTCGGGTTAAACTGCGCGCCGGCAATCTCCACGGGAAACACCATGGCAGGCGCAAGCAAGGTAGAAATCACGACCGGGAGCGATCCGACCGGCAGCGTCATCTGGCTGCACGGGCTCGGCGCGGACGGCCACGACTTCGAGCCGATCGTCCCGGAGCTGCGGCTGCCCGCGGACCTGCCGCTGCGTTTCGTGTTCCCGCATGCGCCGCTGCGGCCCGTGACGATCAACGGTGGCGTGGCGATGCGCGCGTGGTACGACATCATCAGCCTGGACCGGCAAGGGCCCGTGGACGCCGACGGCATCGTGGCAAGCTCGCAGATTCTCAGTGGCCTGATCGACGCCGAGCGGGAGCGCGGCATCGAACCGGGTCGAATCGTCGTCGCGGGCTTCTCGCAGGGTGGCGCCATCGCGCTGCACGCGGCGCTGCGCTACCCGGAGCGCCTCGCAGGCCTGATGGCGCTGTCGACTTACCTGCCGCTCCAGGAGCGCTTCGCCGGCGAGGTGCTCGGCAAAGCAGGCGGCTGCGACAAGAGCTTGCCGATCTTCATGGGCCACGGCAGTTTCGACCCGATGCTGCCGATGGCGCTCGGCAAGGATTCGGCAGCGCTGCTCACGCAGTCAGGCTTCGAGGTCGAATGGCACGAATACCCGATGGCGCATGCCGTGTGCGCCGAGGAGATCGTCGATATCCGCCGCTGGCTGCTAGGGACCTTCGGCCGCGCCGAATGAGGCGGTCGTCTCCCCGGTGCTGCTGCCGTCGGCGTCGAAGCGCCGTTCCAGGAAACGCCATGCGCCCGCGCCGCTCACCGTCACCAGCGTCGAGCAGCGGGTGCCGAACTCCGGCATCACGATGAATGGCGCCGTGGTCGCCTGCGCGATTGCGAAAGGCAGCCGGGTAGAGTCCACTTCGCTCGCCGGTCCCGTGTGGCGGTCGGCGAGCAGGTCGAGGAGCGCTGTGTCACTGACCGCAGCATCGTCCAGCAGCCGCTGCAGCCGCTCCTTGCTGCGCCGGACCTTGTCGCAGGCCGAATCGAGCCGCGCGTTCGCGAGGCCGTAGACGCCCGGGGGCAGGCGCATAGGCGCGTCGCCCTGGCTGGACAGGTAAGCGAGCTCGCCATCCGCCCAGACCAGCAGGTTGAAGCCTTCATACGGCGAACCGTCGATCGATTCGAGGTACCCGATCGGCGACTGCGCGCTCTCGAGAAAGCCCGTGACGAGGTTGCCGCGCGAGTACTTTGCGCCGTCCCGGGGCTCGGCATCGCGGTAATTGGTAACGGCGGCGAAGCGTCTATGCCGGTGCACCGCCAGCCAGCTGCCGCCCGCGAGCAGGTCGCGGCCGCCCAGGACGTCGGGCCGGTCATCCCACCAGCCGGCGGGCTGCGTCGGTCGCGCGTGGAATTCGTCGCGGTTTGCCGCGACGATGAGCGGCAGCGCCTTGCTGCAGCGGTGGGCGAGCGCGATCAGGCACACGTCATGGTCCGCCGTCGAGCCCCAGCCAGTGGTCCACGAGCCGTCGCGCGATCGAGATCCTGAACGGCAGTTTCGGGGATCCCGAACGCAGGTCGGCGCGCGTGAACCAGCGCGCATCCTCCAGCTCGCCATCATTCAGCATGATGTCGACCGACGTTGCCTCGGCGACGAAGCCGAGCATGAGAGCGGACGGAAACGGCCAGGGCTGCGAGCTGTGGTAGTGCACGGCGCCGACCCGGATGTTGGTTTCCTCGAAAACTTCGCGGCGAACGGCGTCCTCGAGGCTCTCGCCCGGCTCGACGAAGCCCGCGATCGTCGAGTACCGGTCCTCCGGCCAGGACGACTGCCGTCCGAGCAGGCAGCGTTCGCCGTCAGCGACGAGCACGATGATGGCCGGGTCGACCCGCGGGAAGACCTGCCGCCCGCAGTCACCGTTCGTGCAGACACGAACGTTGCCGCCCGCTGCAGGCTTCGCCGGCGAGCGGCAGGTGGCACAAAACACCTCGGAGGCGTGCCAGAGAACCAGCGCGCGCGCATGCGCGACGAGGTTGGCCTCGTCCGGCGGCAACACGGTGCCGAGGAAGCGCAGGCTCTCGAAGCGCCCGAATTCCGCCAGCGGCGCCTCGTCCCCGGCGACGGCGACGGCAAAGGCGGGGTGCTCGCGGAAGTTGCCGAGGAAGATCAGCTCGTTGTCATCGACGAAGCTGTCTACGTCGCGGCGCTCGAGCAGGCACGCGGCGGGCGGGTCGCCAGCGGCGAGACAGCGGTCACCCCAGACAGGTACGAAGCGGCTCTCGTCACTGTGCGCCGCGCCTTCCAGCCATTCACTGTCCTTGCGATGCTCTCCGCTGCGGTCGACAAACGCGCCCGCGAAAACATTTTGGTTTTCCATCCGGAAACGGTCACCCGAATCGAGCGGCAAATCAACCCCCGGACTTGTTCCGGCGGCGATCCTCGATGACGCAGGCGGGGCAGGTCGCGTGATCGATAGCGTAGGCGTCCTGCACATACGCCGCCGCGCAGCCCGAGCAGCTCGCAAGGTACAACTCGTCGTTCCAGGCGATAGCCTGCAGCAGGTTCCAGGCCCACTCGAAACTCAGCGACGCGTCCTCGTGCAGAAGCAGGTAGGTCTCGAAGGCCCGGCAGAGCCGGTGGCCGAAGTCGACGTCGGGGCGCGGCCAGCACGGCGATATGTTGCGGTCGGCATCGACGCGGAGCAGGCGGCTGCCGCAGAACAGAGAGACCAGGGTCGTCGCCTGCAGCTGGTTGCCCGGGTTCTTTACGAAGCGCATGACCTGCCGGGGTGACTTGCCGCGCCGGCGCCGCACGCTGGCGGCGCCCGTGTCGCGAAAGTAGCGGGTGTAGAGCTTGCGAATTCGGTCATCGGAGAGACCTGTGCATTCGCGAATCGTGCGGGTCCGGGCCTCGTGCCCGATCATCCGGAGCGCCAGCTCGAACTGGGCACGCTCCCCGGCATAGCGGTCATCCGTTAATCGCATTTTCCGCCTCTTATGCTAGAAAAAGACCATATATAGCTTTATTCTCTGAGATATTATCCATACATGGTCAGTAAAGCAAAAATACAGTAAGTCGTCCGAGGGACGAGAAACACAGTCCAAGGGGGTTTGCATGGATTACTCAGGACCCGTCGCGGCCGACTACCGCAACGTCAAGGCACTCAACAGGGCGTTCCTCTCGCTGCTGCGCAGCAGCGCCGCGGGGGCGCCGTGGCGCGACCTGCTCTCTGCACCTGCAGACGAGCAGATCAGGGCGCTTACTGACCTGCAGCTGGAACGCCTGGCGGAATGCCCGTTGCTGCTGTTCTCGTTCCACGAGACTGACGACGCCCACTGGCGCAAGCTGCTGGAGGACGACCCATCGGGCGACCTGTTGCGTGAACCGCTGCCACCGGCACTGGAGCGGATCATGACGTCGGGGCTGGCCTTCCTGTGGCAGCTGGCGCAGCGCAGCCCCTACACGGTCCGGCTGATTGCGGGCGGCGGTGCGGGCTTCTGCGAGCGTCTGAACGAAGTCACGATCGTGCGTCTCCTGAGGTCGGCGGCATGCCATGGTGATGTCGTCGTGCCGCGCTTCACGGGCGATCCGGCGACCTGGGTCAGGCTGCTGGGGCCGGGCATCAGCCCGACGGCGCGCGTCAGGCGAGCCGCACAGCTGGCCGTGCTGCAGGCGATGTTGACGACCGCCGTTCCCGAATCGAGGGAACGGCTCCGGGCAGCGGCCTGCGTCGCGCCTGTGCCGTTCGCGGGCATTACCGGGAAACCTGCCCGGCCCTAGCTATCGGACCGCGGGCCGGCTGGTTACAATACGCGGCCTGATGAAAGCGCTGTCGATCAGGAACCTCAGGAAGACTTACGCCAACGGCAACGAAGCCCTGAAGGGCATCAACTTCTCTGTGGAGGAAGGCGACTTCTATGCCCTGCTCGGCCCGAACGGGGCCGGCAAGACGACGGCGATCGGCATCATCAGCTCGCTGGTCAACAAGTCGGGCGGGGAAGTCGAAATCTTCGGGCACAACCTCGACACGGACCTCGAGGCAGCCAAGACCTGCATCGGCCTCGTCCCGCAGGAGGTCAACCTGAACCTCTGGGAAAAGGTTCAGAACATCATGCTGAACCAGGCCGGCTACTACGGGCTCGGCCGCCGCCTCGCCTGGGAGCGCGCCGAGAAGTACCTGCGCGAGCTGCGCCTCTGGGACCGGCGCGAGGATTCGGCCCGTAGCCTGTCCGGCGGGATGAAACGGCGCCTGATGATTGCACGGGCGCTCGTCCATGAACCGCGGCTCCTGATCCTCGACGAGCCGACCGCCGGTGTCGATATCGAGATTCGCCGATCGATGTGGGAATTCCTGCGCAATATCAATGCGGCGGGAACGACGATCATCCTCACGACGCATTACCTCGAAGAGGCGGAGTCGCTGTGCCGGCACGTGGCGATCATCGACGAGGGCCGCATCATCGAAGACGCGAAAATGAGCAAGGTGCTGCGCAAGTTGCAGCGCGAGGTGTTCATCCTGAGTCTCGAGCAACCCCTGCAGCAGGCGCCCGAGCTCGACGGCTTCGAGACCGCGCTCGTCGAGGACACCGAGCTCGAGGTGGACAAGGGCCCGGACGTGAGCCTGAACGACCTGTTCGCGCAGCTCGACGCGCGCGGCATTCGCATCGTCAGCCTGCGCAACAAGGCCAACCGGCTCGAAGAGCTATTCATGCGCCTCGTGGAGAACAAGCAGGCCGCGACAGAGGCAGAGGTTCGATGAACATCTCGCTGAATGTCATCGCGATGAAGACCATCGTGCGCAAGGAGATGGTGCGTGTGCTGCGCATCTGGGTGCAGACGATCGTGCCGCCGGCCATCACGATGACCCTGTACTTCATCATCTTCGGCAACCTGATCGGCCGGCGTATCGGCACGATGGACGGCTTCGACTATATGCAATACATCGCACCCGGCCTGATCATGATGTCGGTGATCACCAACTCTTACGGTAACGTGGTGTCGTCGTTCTTCGGCGCCAAGTTCGGCCGGCATGTCGAGGAGATGCTGGTCTCGCCGATGTCCAATGCCGCGATCATCATCGGCCACGTTGCCGGCGGCGTGTTGCGTGGTGTGCTCGTCGGGCTGCTCGTGACCGTCATCGCGTTGTTCTTCACGAAGCTCGAAGTCCGCCATCCGTTCGTCACGATCAGCATCGTCCTGCTGTCGTCGACGGTGTTCGCGCTGGCAGGATTCATTAACGCGGTGTTCGCGAAGAAGTTCGACGACATCTCCATCATCCCGACATTCGTGCTGACGCCGCTGACTTACCTCGGCGGGGTGTTCTACTCGATTTCGCTGCTGCCCGAGTTCTGGCAGAAAGCGTCGCTCGCCAACCCGATTCTCTACATGGTGAACGCCTTCCGGTACGGCATCCTCGGCACGTCCGACATCGGCATCGGCACGGCGTATGCGATCCTGATCGTGTTCGTGCTGCTGCTGTTCATCGGCTGCCAGCAGCTCATGCGCCGCGGCGTGGGCATCCGGGAATAGCCATGTGCGGACGCTTCGCTTTCTACTCTCCCGCCGAGGCGACCGCCGCACTCTTCGGCGCCGCCGGCACCCTCGATCTCGAACCTCGCTACAACGTCGCGCCGACCCAGCATGTCGCGTCGATCCGCAACGCCGAGGCAGGCGGCCAACGCGAGCTCGTGGCGCTGCGCTGGGGGCTCGTGCCGTTTTGGGCGAAGGACCCGTCCATCGGCAATCGCATGATTAATGCGCGCGCCGAGACGGTCGCGGAGAAGCCGGCGTACCGCGCCGCGTACCGGCGGCGGCGCTGCCTCGTGCTTGCCGACGGTTTCTACGAGTGGCACAAGGAAGGCACGGGCAAGACGCCTTATTTCATCTCGCTGGCCAGCGGCCAGCCGTTCGCGTTCGCGGGCCTCTGGGAACACTGGGAGAGCAAGACGAGTGACGACGTCATCGAGAGCGCCACGCTGATAACGGCGGGCGCCAGCGACTTCATGGCGCGGCTGCACCACCGGATGCCCGTGATCCTCGAGCCCGGCACGGCCGACAAGTGGCTCGCCGGTGACGACACCGCCATTGACCATGCCATCAGGCACACGCCGCCGCTCCGCGCCTGGCCTGTCGACCGGCGCGTCAACAGCCCGCGCAACGAGGGCGAAACGCTGATCGAACCGGCCGGCGGAACCCTCGACTCCTAGACGAGGTCTTCGGGCCGCGTGAAGGGCTGCATCGCGATGGCCAGCGTGCGGGGGCCTGCATGCGCACCGAGACCTGCCCCGAGCTCGGCCATCGTCAGCCGGCGAATGTTCGGCAGCGCTTCGCGCAGCCGACGCTCGAGCTCACGGGCGTCGTCGGGACAGGCCGCATGGCCGATCACCATGCTGATCGGACCGGCATCGCGGGCGCGCCGGACGACGTGCCGTGCGAACTTGCGCAGGCGATTGCCTTGCCCCAACGCGAAGCCGCTCGCAGCAATGCGCCCATCGCTGGTCGTGCGGATGAAAGGCGTGATGTGCAAAAGCGTGGCAACCGTGCGCACCCAGCTGGGCAGCCTGCCGCCGCGGACGGCGTACTTCATGTCGTCCAGGATACCGATCGTACGGGTTTTTGAAATCAGGTCCTTCGTCGCGGCAAGCGTCTTTTCGATCGAGAGGCCGGCGTGCGCGCATTCGGCTGCGAAGACCGCAAGCAGGCCCTGGCCCAACGAGGCATTGCGCGAGTCGACGACGTGAATGCGGCCGGGCGCATTGGTGCGCTCGGCGGCCGACAGAGCAGCCTCGTAGGTACCGCTGGCCGCGGCCGTCAGGTTGATCGACAGGACATCCGGGAAGTGGCTGGCCAGGAACTGGAACTGGCGCCGGAAGTCGCCCGGCGACGGTTGCGAGGTCGTCGGGTGATGCGGGTTGGTCTCGAGCTCCCGGTAGAACTCGTCGGCCGTGATGCTGACCTTGTCGAGGTAGCCGTGGTTGCCGAACTGGATCCGGCACGGAACCATGTGGATGTCCAGCCGTTCCATGTCCTCGTCGGACACGTCGGCCGCCGAATCGGTGATGACGGCGAAGTGACTGGCCCGGTCGTGACTGCTGTGTGTTTGCCGGTGCATGTCGTCGGCCTTCTCGGCGCTGACCGCGCCGAATTTACCGCAAACATCGAAGACGTCGTCCGGGTCATTGACGTGCACGTGAACCTTGGCCTTGCGCTTGGTGCCGGCCAGCACCAGCGAATCCCCGAGCCCGGCAAGCGCTTCGCGCAGCTTGCGGCGGTCGATGTCCGCGCCTGTCACGAGGCACTCTGTGCAGTAGCGGTACTCGGAATCGTCGGCCGTGCCGGCCATCGTGACCGCGGCCTGATCGGCGTGCAGAACGGTGAGGTCGGGCTCCCCGGTCATCTCGCCGTGGACGAGGTAGCGGGCCATGCCTTCGACGAGGGCGACGAAGCCCTTGGCACCGGCATCGACCACGCCGGCCTTGCGCAAAACGTCCAGCTGCTCCTGCGTTTTCGCAAGCGCCTCCCGGGCATGCTCGAGCGCCATCTCCAGCATGGGCGCGAAGTTGCCGTCCTGATTCGTGCTGACATGGTTGTCGACACTCTCGGAGAAGTCGGCGATGACGGTCAGGATCGTGCCCTCGCGCGGGTTCGCCAGCGCGTCGTGAGCGTAGCTGCTTCCCAGCGCGATGGCCTTGCCGAAGGTGTACGTTGTAAACCGCTGCAGGTCGCCCGCAGAGTCGGAGAGGCCCTGGAAGAACTGGGCCACGATCGCGCCGGAGTTGCCGCGGGCGCCGTCGAGCAAGGCGTCGGCGACGGCGGCGAGCAGGGTGCCGAGGCGTTTCTCGCCGGGCGCCTCCAGCACCCCGAGGGCCGAGCCCAGCGACAGGCTGAGGTTCGTGCCTGTATCACCATCGGCCACGGGGAACACGTTGATGTGATTCAGGAACTCCTGTTCGGAAATGACCTGGTGGATACCGGATACCAGGGCGACGGCAAAGCTGTTGCCGTCGATGTGGTTGAGAACCGGCGAGTTCAAGTGCAGCTTTACTGGCGCGGCAGCAGGAAAGACGTGCCCTGGTAGTCGAGGATCACGCCTTCGGGCGTGATTTCGCTGACGACGGGGCCCTCGTCGAGCCGGGACCGCTCACGGTGTTTCACCATGTTGATGAACACGAAGCGCTGGTCGGGAACTTCGCTGTAGACATGGATGTCGAGGTGCAGATCCGGCACCTGCGGGCGGCCGCTCATCCGGACCTCGTCGAACGTCTGTACGCGCCGTGCCGGCCGCGGCACCGTCGTCGCTGTGGACGCCGGGTCAGCGGCACGCACCGCTTCCCGTGGATTCTCCGCGAGCGCCTCGGCCGCCGCCATTTCCTTTTCTGCCTGCTGCTCCCGGGCGACCGCGACCTGCTCTTGGAAGCTCGGTTCGGCAGGGGGCTGCGCCGGTACGGACTCGACCGCCGGCGTTGGCAACCCGGCCGGCGCAGGTGCCGGCGCATCGGGCCGCAGCAGGATGCCCAGCAGCACCGCTATGTTCACGGCAAGCAGGCCGATCAGGATCCAGAGCCATTTCATCGAGGGCGGGTCGTCCGAACCCGACGGCACGCTCGAGAATTCGGCCCCGGTCTGTTGCTGTCGCTCGGTCTCCGATTTCTTCAGGGCATCGAGAATGAAAGACATACTTACTCCCGCGCGAGCGTGGTTGCCGCCAGGCGAGGGGAGCCGCCAGGCGTCAGCAGCGTGTTGATGACGATCTGTGTCTGCCGGCCCGCGACTCCGTCCACTTCGAGGCGATTATCGCGCTGAAATGCCCGGACCTGTTGTTCGAGATTTGCATCGAAAAACTCCGATCCGGCTTCGGCCGTCGCGTAACGCGGGTCGATCGTCGCGAGACTCTGCCGCAGCCACACGACGCCGGGTCCCCGCGATCCCGGTCCGACCGTTGGGGCGACGCCGTCCGGCGGCTGCCACAGGAGCGTGAACTCCCCGAACCAGAGGGGGCTGACATCGGCCGCGCGATGGGTCACGCGGATACCGCCGATCGACAATTCGACCTGCTCGCCCTCGATCGCCGTGAGCACGACGTCGTGGGTGTTTCCACCGCGGTCGACGAGGCTCAGGATGGCCGGCCGGTCGTACTGCTGCAGGCTGGTCCAGGAGCCGCGCTGGGACAGGCAACCAAACCCGGCGGCCTCGGCCTCGGCGCAGCCATTACCGCTGCCGGCATACTCGCCGCCCCACAGTTCGAAAAGCGTACCGAAAGCCGCATCTCGCGACGTCAGGCTCTCTGCCAGCGCGAGCTGCTCGTCGAGCGTCGGTTCCGGCGGCGCCGATTCGGGCTCGGGCTCGGGCTCAGGCTCGGGCTGCGGGGTGGCCGGGGCACGCACTTCCGGCTCCATAGCGGCAGGCGCCGGTTCGCTGGCGGCGACCGCGGCGGAGCTGGAACTTGACCGGCCCGGTCCGAAGAGCAGCAAATAGCTCGCAGCCGTGATCACGACGGCGGCCGTGCCGATCGTGGCGAGCGCCCAGCGCGGCCATGGCAGCTTCCTCGGGGCGCCCGCCACTTCCTCGGCGGCGCGCCGCACCAGGCGCCGGTTTACCCGGCGCTTCTCGGCGCTGTAAGCGCCCAGCAGGGCCCGGTCGGCGATCACGTTGATCAGCCGCGGGACGCCCCCGGTGAGCTTGAAGAGCTCGCGCTTGGCGCCCGCGTCAAATATCTCCGCCAGGCCGCCGGCCACCTTGAGGCGGTGCTCGACGTATTCCGCCGTTTCGTCGCGGGACAGCGGTTCCAGGTGGTAGCGACCGGTGATGCGCTGGGCGAGCTGCCGCAGGTCGGTGCGGGCGAGCAGCTCCCGGAGCTCGGGCTGGCCGATCAGGATGATCTGCAGCAGCTTCTGTTTCGACGTCTCGAGGTTGGTGAGCAGGCGCACCTCTTCGAGGACGTCCGGCGCGAGAGCCTGTGCCTCATCGACGATCAGGATCGTCCGCCGGCCTGCCGAGTGGGCGTTCAGGAGGTGCTGGTTCAGTGCATCGATCAGCGCCTTGATGCTGCCGTGGCTGTTTTCGGGCACGGTCACCTGCAGCTCTTCGCAGATCGTCTGCACGAACTCGAGGGCCGAGAGCTGCGGGTTCAGGACAAACGCGACGTCCGCGTGCGCCGGCATGCGATTCAGGAGCAAAGTCCGCACGAGCGTCGTCTTGCCGGTACCGACTTCGCCGGTCAGCTGCATGAAACCGCCGCTTTCCGTGACGCCATACACGAGGTGCGCGAGCGCCTCGCCGTGGCGTTCGCTCATGAACAGGTACCGCGGGTCGGGCGTTATCGAAAACGGCTTCTCGTTGAGACCAAAAAAGCTGGTGTACATTGTTCTTTGCCGTAAGCGGAACCTGATTCTACCCTACTCTCGGCCCCGCAAGGTCCTGGCGCGGCCCACGGCCGCCGGTCCGAAGCGCCTCCGGATGTCGTCCGCAGCCTTGTCGAGTGCCTCCGGGAGCGCCGATTCCTGCTCGGCAAACAGGTCCGGCTGGCCAGCCGGGGACAAGCGGCTGCCGCCCACCCCGAGCAGCCGGATCCTCGCCCCGGGATTCCTGCCCAGCCAGTCTCGCAGCAGTTTCCGCGCCACGTGGAAGACCTGGTCCGTGCTGCTCGACGGAGGCTGCAGGCGTTTCTGCCGCGTGAACGTCTGGAAATCCGGCAGCCGGATCTTGATCTGGACGGTGCCGGCCTGCAGCCCCGCCTTGCGAAGCCGGGCCGCCGTCGTCTCGGCCAGCCTCAGCAGTTCCCGCTCCATGTCCGGACGCTCGGCCAGGTCGATGTCGTAAGTTTCCTCAGCGCTGATCGACTTTTCCTCGCGTCCCGTGGCGACCGGCCGGGTGTCGATACCGGCAGCCCGGTCGCGCATGCGGCGAGTGTAGCGGCCGAAGACCGGCTCGAGGTCGCGATCGGGCGCGACGCGCAGGTCACCGATGCTGTGTACGTTGACCTTGTGCAGGCGCGCGAGCGTCTGCTTGCCAATGCCGGGAATCGCCGATACCGGCAGCGGGTCGAGCACCCGTTCGTAGTCACCGGGCATGACCTCGACGAGCCCGTCGGGCTTGTCGAGGTCGGAGGCGATCTTGGCGACCAGCTTGTTCTCCGCGATACCCACCGAGGCCGTCAGCGACGTTTCCTCGAGAATCCGCTGCTTGACCTGGCGTGCAATCCCGGCGCCCGAACCGTGCAGTCCGCGGCTCGCGGTGACGTCAAGAAAGGCCTCGTCGAGAGACAGACCCTCGATCAGCGGTGTGAACTCGGCGAACACAGCGAACAGCTGGCGGGATACCGCCTTGTAGTGCGACATGCGCGGTGCGACCCTGACGAGATCGGGGCAGCGTCGCCTGGCCTCGCGCATCGGCATCGCCGAGCGAACGCCGTAGCGGCGCACTTCGTAACTCGCGGCCGCGACGACACCACGGTTGCTGCCACCGCCGACGACGACCGGTTTGCCACGTAGTCGCGGGTCGTCCCGCTGCTCGACGGACGCATAGAAAGCGTCCATGTCGACGTGCAGGATCGTGCGCTTCGCGGGCACCGGCCTGGGCCCTAGGCGCCCCGCTCGACGATGAACCTTGCGAGCCAGCGCAGGGGGGTGGCAGCCGCCTCGAAGTCATCGAGCTGCTCGAGGGCGCTTCGCAACAGCTCATCGCAGCGCCGGTGCGCCTGTTCGATACCCAGCAAACCGGGATAGGTGGCCTTGTCCAGACGCTCGTCGGAACCGGCGGGTTTGCCGATGACATCCGTGTCGCCCTCGATATCGAGCAGGTCGTCCTTGATCTGGAAGGCGAGGCCGATGGTGCGTCCGAACGCGTCGATGGCGGCGGCCCGCTCGGCCGGCAGCGCCTCGGCCATCAGGGCCGGCGCAACCACGGCGGCGTGAATCAGGGCGCCGGTCTTGAGAGCATACATGTGCTCGACCTCGGTGGCCTCGAGGGCCCGCCCCTCGGCGGCCAGGTCCAGCGACTGCCCACCGGTCATGCCGCGCGAACCACAGGCGTCGGCGACGAGCTTGACGAGGTTGGCGCGAACCTCCGGCGACACGCTCGCCTGGTCCGCCAGAACGCTGAAGGCCAGGGGTTGCAGCGCGTCCGCCGCAAGAATGGCCGTTGCCTCGTCATACTGCCGGTGCAGCGTCGGCTTGCCACGCCGCAGGTCGTCGTCGTCCATGGCCGGGAGGTCGTCATGGACCAACGAAAACGCGTGAATCAGCTCGAGGGCCGTGGCAGGCGCATCGAGAAGGTCTTCGGGCACGCCGAGGCACTCGCCACTCGCGTAGCAAAGCAGCGGCCGGATTCGCTTGCCGCCGTTGAATACCGCGTAGCGCATCGCATCGTGCAGGCGCCGCGGCGGCTCGGTGGCCGGCGGCAGGGCCGCGTCGAGCGTCGCGGCAACGCGCTCGCGGTAACGGGGAATGCGGTTCTCGAACGTGCTGGCCAAGCCGGCCTCCGCTGCGGATGATCGTCCCCGCTAGCGTACACGGATTCGCGGCGTCTGCGCAGCCGCGCTGGGCTATAATTCGCGTCCGTCTCAGCATCCAGATAACCATGCGTGCAACTGCCAGGGCGCAGCCGAATATCGCGCTGATCAAATACTGGGGAAAAAGCGACGTGCGCCGAAACCTGCCGGCCGTCGGCTCGATCTCGATCACGCTGAATACCCTTTACACGACGATGAGCGTCGATCTCGGCGCGGCTGTGCCCGATGACGTGCTGACGGTCAACGGTGCAGAAGATCCCGCCATGCTGCCGCGCATCAGCCGCTGCCTCGATTCCGTCTGCGGTCCCGATCGCCCCCGGGCGCGGGTAGCGAGCCATTGCAACTTTCCGATTGCCGCCGGGCTGGCGTCCTCGGCGTCGGCGTTTGCGGCACTGGTCGTCGCGGCCAACGCGGCGAGCCGCGGTGCACGGGATAGGGCCCAGCTTGCGAGCCTTGCCGGGCTCGCATCCGGTTCGGCGGCGCGCTCCCTGTTTGGCGGCTTCTGCGAACTCGACAACACGGGAGACGATATCGCGGTCTGCAGCCTGCGGTCGGCGTCGGAGTGGCCTCTCGAGGTCGTGGTCGCGGTGACGCGGAGCGGGCCCAAGCCAGTCGGTTCCACCGAGGCCATGGAAATCAGCCGCAAGACCTCGCCGTTTTACATGCGCTGGGTCGAACAACAGGAAGATGACCTCGCCGCAGCCCGGGACGCGATCCTGAAACGTGACTTCGACAAGCTGGGCGAGGTTGCAGAGCACAACTGCCTGAAGATGCACTCTGTCATGTGGGCCTCGCGGCCGCCGATGATCTACTGGAACCACGCGACGCTCGAATGCATGCAAACGGTTCGCGAGCTGCGGGAGCAGGGGACGGGCGTGTTTTTCACGATCGACGCCGGCCCCCAGGTCAAGGCGGTCTGCCTGCCGGAGCACACCGAGCGCGTGAAGGAAGCCCTGGCAGCGGCGCAAGGTGTCCGTGACATCATGGTCAGCGGCCTCGGGTCGGGTGCGAGAGTCGTCGATGACGAGGTCTGAAGAGGGCCCGATGCACGTCACGGCCAGTGCGCCGGGCAAGCTGGTGTTGTCCGGCGAGTACGCCGTGCTCGACGGTGCCCCGGCCGTCGCCGTGGCTGTCAATCGGCGGGCTCGCGTCCGGATCGAGACGTCGCAGGCTGCCTGTCATACCGTGGTGTCGCCGGGATACCTCGATACCCAGGGCCGCTTCGAGGCCGCCGGGGACGGCATCGCGTGGCTGTCCGGCCGCCAGGATTACGCACTGGTCGAGCACGTGTGGTCCGCCCTGGGATTCCAGGCTCCGACGACGCTTGCGCTGCAACTGGACAGCCGCGCGTTCGTGGACGCGGCAAGCGGGATCAAGCTCGGCATCGGGTCGAGCGCGGCGCTCGCGGTCGCGCTCGCTGCCGCATTGGCCGAGGTCGGGGACGCCCGCATGGACCTGTTCCGCGTGGTCCTGGACGGCCACAGGCGCCTGCAGGGCGGGCTCGGCAGTGGCATCGACGTCGCCTGCAGCCTGCTCGGCGGACTGATCGAATATTCGCTGCACGAGGCGCCCGGCCGCAGCCTGGGCTGGCCCGACGGCCTCCTGATGGCCGTCTTCTGGGTCGGGGCGTCCGCGAGCACGGCCGACCGGATCGGCAGGCTGGGCCAGGTCGTCGGCAAGCCGTCGCGATCCGCGTTGGCCATGGCCTCCGAACGCATGGCGGCCGTGTGGGAGAGCGGCTCGGCCACGGACATCCTCGACGAATACCGAGACTACGTGCGCGCACTGCGGCTGTTCAGCGATGACCACGGCCTCGGCGTCTTCGACGCCGGCCATGCCGAGCTGGCGGCTGGCGCGGAAGCGGCCGGGCTGGTGTACAAGCCATGCGGTGCCGGTGGCGGCGACACGGGCGTGTGCCTCGCAACGGATGCCGATGCCCTCGCGGGCTTCGTGGCCGGCGAGGCGGCGGGCAGGGCACTCTGCCCGGATATACTGCTGGATCCAGCGGGCGTCGAAGTCGGGAGAGAAAAGGCTTGAGCGGGTCACGAATCAGCGGCATGCACCGTCTCGGGATCGTCGAGCGTATCCGCGAGCTGCAGCGTGCGGGTTTCCTCTCGGCTGCCGATGCCGAGCTGTTGCGCCAGGGCCGGCATGTGCTGATGCCGGGCAGTGCAGATCACGTGATCGAGAACGTCGTCGGCGTTTTCGGCCTGCCGTTCGCGGTCGCGCCGAATTTCCTGGTCAATGGCCGCGACTACCTGGTGCCGATGGTCGTCGAGGAGCCGTCGATCGTCGCCGGTTCGAGCTTCGCTGCCCTGCTGGCAAGACAGACCGGCGGCATCGAGGCGCAGAGTGGAGAATCGCTCCTCGCCGGGCAGATACACCTTGCCGGCGTGGCGGACAACGGCGCGGCGCTCGCGACACTCGCCGCGGCGAAGTCCGAGCTGCTGTCGATCGCGAACGCGGTTCATCCGCGACTGGTCGAGCGCGGCGGCGGTGCGCGGGACCTGGAGACCCGCGTCCTCGAGCTCCCGGGCGGGGAGACGGCCATCGCCGTCCAGGTCCTGGTGGATACTGCCGACGCGATGGGCGCCAACCTCGTCAATACGCTGTGCGAGGCCCTGGCGCCAAGGCTCGCCGAGCTCTGCGGCGGCGTGGCGGTGCTGCGTATCCTGAGCAACCTGGCGGATCACTCGCTGGTGACGGCGCGGGTGCGCTATGCGCTGCCGAGCCTCGCGACCCGCGACTTCAGCGCCGAAGCCGTCCGCGACCGGGTCGTTCTCGCGACTGAGATTGCCCGCGCCGACCCGTACCGCGCGGCCACCCACAACAAGGGCATCATGAACGGTGTCGACGCGGTCGCCATCGCGACCGGCAACGACTGGCGGGCGATCGAAGCTGGTGCCCATGCGTTTGCCGCAGCGGGCGGTCGTTACCGTCCGCTGTCGACCTGGTCTGTCGGCGCCGACGGCGACCTGGTCGGCGAACTCGAACTGCCGCTGAAGGTCGGTATCGTCGGCGGCACGACGCAGACGAACCCGGCCGTGGGGCTCGCGCTGCGGCTCGCGGGCGTCGAGTCCGCAACCGAGCTGGCCCGGCTTATGGCGGCCACGGGCCTCGCGCAGAATTTCGCCGCGCTCAGGGCGCTCGCGACCGCCGGCATCCAGGCCGGGCACATGAAGCTGCATGCACGCAGCGTCGCGCAGGCCGCCGGGGTACCGGAGGATAAGTTCGACGATGTCGTCGAGGCGCTGATCGAGAGCGGTGAAATCAAGCGGTGGAAAGCCGAGGAGCTGCTCGCGGCCGGTCGGAATACATCGTCGCAGGAAGCCATGGGCTACGCGGCCGGCAAGGTCATCCTTCTCGGCGAACATGCCGTCGTTTACGGCAAGCATGCGCTGGCGTTGCCGATTCCGCATGCCGTGACCGCGCGCGTCTCGGCGAGCCGTGCCGCTTCGAGAGTGTCGATCCCCGAGTGGGGTGTCGACAGCCGCATCGACGCGGACGACCCGACCGGCATCGGTCCCGCAGTTCTGCTGATCATGCGCGAGTTCGGGGTCGAGGAGCGCAGTTACAGCGTCGAACTGCGCTCGGCGCTGCCGCGGGCGATGGGTCTCGGTGCGTCGGCCGCGCTGGCAGTCGCACTGGCACGGGCGTTTGCCGTGGAGCTGGGGCTGGATCTCGACGACGAGGCCATTAATGCGATCGCGTACAAGTGCGAGGAGCTGGCACATGGCACGCCGTCGGGCATCGATAATACCCTCGCGACCTACTCGTTGCCGATGCGTTTCCGCAAGGGCGATGAACTGGAACTCGAGGCGCTGGAGCTGTCAGAACTGCCGCCCTTGGTGATCGCCTGCAGCAACACGCCGGGCCTGACCCGCGAGCAGGTCGCTCGCGTACGCGCGCGACGAGAACGTCACCCGCAACGCCTCGATGCGGTCTTCGACGAGATGGACGCGCTGAGCCGCGAGGGCGCGGCCGCGCTGCGGGCCGGCCAGTACGATCGCCTGGGCGAACTGATGAACATCAACCAGGGACTGCTCAACGCGATAGGGGTTTCGACCGCGGAACTCGAGGGCATGGTCGAGCTGGCGCGGGCGGCGGGCGCAACCGGGGCGAAGCTCACGGGCGGCGGCGGTGGCGGCTCGATCGTCGCCTTGTGTCCCGCTAAGGAACAGCCGGTAAGGGAAGCGCTGGAAGCAGCGGGTTATCGAACACTAGGGCTGCAGCAGGAACACGATGGCTGAAATGGGCACGGCACACAGGATCGTATCGTCGGACGCGGAAGAGCTGGTTCTCGTCGATGCGCAAGACAATGAAACAGGCTTCCTGTCCAAGGCCGAGTGCCACGGCGGGCAGGGCCGGCTGCATCGCGCGTTTTCCCTGTTCCTGTTCAACGCGGACGGCGAGCTGCTGCTGCAGCA
Source organism: Woeseiaceae bacterium (assembly GCA_041572475.1). Lineage (GTDB taxonomy): Bacteria > Pseudomonadota > Gammaproteobacteria > Steroidobacterales > Woeseiaceae > UBA1847. The sequence continues at coordinate 95,034 of JBFFSI010000001.1, read as the reverse complement.
GCGGGCCGCATCGAAGCGCCTCTGGCCGCAGTTCTGGTCGAATACCTGCTGCAGTCATCCGCGCCGCGGCGAGACGATGGAAATTGCCACCCGCCGGCGGCTGCGCGATGAGCTGAATTTCGAAACGCCCGTCGAGTTCGTCTACAAGTTCCGCTACCGGGCGCAATTCGGTGACGCGGGCTCGGAAAATGAACTCTGCCACGTGTACCTTGGGTCCGTGCCGGGGGAAGTCAGGCCCAACGACCACGAGATAGCGGCAGTACGCTTCGTTGCGCGCGGCGATCTCGAGGCTGAAATGGACGCCTTTCCTGATCGGTTCACGCCCTGGTTCAAGATGGAGTGGCAGGCGCTGACCGCGGAACACGCGGATCAGCTTGCGCGGTACTGCGGGGGTTAGCCGACGTAGCGGTAGTACTCGATACCGAGGTCGCAGAAGTGCCGCTCGTCCAGGGTGCCGACGGAGTCGATGACGAACTCGTTCTGCGGAACGTAGTCCAGCCCGCTGACCAGCCGGCCATCGTGCAGCCCCGCGTACTGCTCGAAGCTCAGGTCAATCGCAAATTCCATGGCGCCGGCAAAGCCGATTGCAGCTGTCGCCTCGCGCCACCCGCCGGCCATGTAGAAGGGAATGACCTCGGCAGCATCGCCGCTGCCGTAGCCCAGCGTCAGGACCTCTTCGCCCGCTTCGAGCGAGTTCTCGTCGAGCGCCTGTTCGAACCCGGCGGCCATCCACGCGGGCAATGCCGCCGTGTACAGGTTACCCAGGTCCAGCATGGTGTCCGAACCGAGCGCCAGCTTGTCCAGGATCTCGCGGCGGAAATGCCGCGAATCACGGAAAACCCGCGTGACCGCCATCGTCAGTGGATAGGCTTCGTATTGCACGCGCTCCGGGTGGGCGAGCTCGGCAACGGTGGGTTTGGTCAGCATCTCCGCCTGCAGCTTCTCGGGGTCGATGCCGGCTTCGTAGCAGTAAGAGGCCAGTTCTGCCCGGTCCTGGGCGGTGCCCTGGCTCAGGGCGAACAGGTAGGACACGGCCCAGCCGGTTTCGGGCATGCGGCGGTAAGGCCGGTGCATGAACACCGTCCGCAACGAGCGCATGTAGTCGGCCGGGTTCAGCTTGCGCTTCGCGTACATGTCGTTCAGGGCGTGCAGCGTCTCGTCGATGTAGCAGGTCGTGGAGTACTTGCCGTTGAAGACCGGGAAATCCTGGACCTGGTGGGTCTGCGAGCGGTCCTGGCCGCAGAACCGCAACATCGGTTTGCGAAAATCCATGATCCGGTAGTCGGATGCGGACCCCGATCCCGGCAGGTCGACGACTGCGAGCGTGGGATCCTCCTCGAGCAGCATCGCGACGGCGCCCGCGCCCTGGGTCGGCTCGCCGCTCGAGCCGCGCGCGTACTCGGCGATATCGGCACAGACGACGATTGCCTGCCCTCCGGCGCCATCGAGCGCCAGGTGGCGAATAGCCCCCTTCATGCCGTAGACGCCGCCGAGGCAGGCATGCTTGAACTCCGGTACTTCGCAGCTGCGCGAGATCGGCGGCTTGCCCCGGGCGATCAATGCCTGGTCCACCATGCCCTTGACGATGATGGCACCGGCCGAATTGTCGGTGCTCGATTCGGTTCCCAGCCCGAGGAACTTGATGTTGGTCGGATCGACGTCGTACTGCTCGATCAGGCGCATTACCGCCGTTGCGGCCATGGTGTAGACACTCTGGTCGGGACCGCGCACCCGGAAGCTGCGGCCGACGACCTCGCGGATCTTGGGCCACTGGTTGCCGGTCCAGTCGCACCAGTCCTCGAGCCACACGCGATATGGCGGGATGTAAGCGGCGAGGCCGCTTACGCCAATTTTCCGGTTGTCTCGAGACTGATTCATGGGCAGGTTCGCTTTTGCCGGGGAATTTTAGTGCGCCCCGGGGCTGCGCTCAACTGTCTATTCGACCGTTATGGCAATCGGTGCCGAGGTGACGGGCGGCTCGTGGGGGATGTGCAGGTGATCACCCAGGATCAGCTGCAGCGTGTGCTCGCCCGGTTCCAGCACCAGTTCGGTCGAGGTGCTGCCGTCACCGAAATGGATGTGGTTGGCATCGGCCGGTATCGGCATGCCCGGGTCGGGCAGGTCTGCGTCCACGATCAGGTGGTGGTGGCCGGAGTGCTCGGTCATGTCGCCGGCTGGCACGACGCTCATTCCCTCGATGCCGAATTCGATGCGCACCGGGTTAGTCACCGTATCGCCGTCGGCCGGCGACACGAAATAGACGCGGGCGCCCTCGGGGGACGGCGTCCGCGGCAGCGCAGCTGCGGCGGTCTCCGCCGCGGCACTCTCGGCGGCGGGTTCGCTGGCCGGCGCTGCCGCCGGTTCCTCGGCAGCTTCCTGGCTGCAGGCGGTCGCCAGCAAAGCCGCGGCCAGTACCGAGGCAAGCGAGATAAGGCGGTGTTTCAGCATGTTTTTCCTCGTTCTTCTGCGCGCCGAATCCCCAATAGTAAGTGTTCGCGGCGTTTTGCACACCCCGAAAACGCGTTCAGACCGAGACCGCGGCGATCGCTACCGCGCCGAGCATCGTCGCGAGGAACCCGAACAGGTAGGCGACGACGAGCAGGATGTACTTGAAAAAGGTCACGAAACGACCCTGGCCGTACACGCGCCGCATGGCGACGAACAGGTGAATCGGGATGTAGAACGAGGCCGCAACGACCGCGAGAATCGGTATCGCCTCCGGGATGGACAGCCACGAGCCCACGCGGATCAGCAGGATTTGCAGGGACAGGATCAGGAAGAAGAACGCGTGGAAATGGACGAAGAACAGCAGGTGCTCGACATAGTAGCGACGCGACAGGGGATACAGGGCCTTGAGGACGAAGGCCATGAGCGGCAGCAGAACGATGAGGGCTGCGGGAATGTTGTCAATCAGCTTGTCGAGAAAGGCCCGCCCGCCGTCGATCTGGGTTCGCTCGCAGATTCGCTGCAGCCGCTCCCGGGTCAGCCGGCTCTGCAGCCAGGCCGGCAGGTCTTCGAGGTCGGTCGCTTCGACATCGCAATCCTCCTCGGTCTCGGTATCACCGATGCGGATATTGAAGCCCTCTGACAGCTCGACTTCCTTGGGCAGTTCGTCACCGACGATGACGCCCTCCTCGGCCAGTTCCCGAAGTATCTCTTCCTTGTGCGCCTCGGCCTTGGAAACCGCCACTTCGGCCTCGGAGACCGTTTCCCCGGCTTCGGCCTCGGGCTGGGGCTCGAACAGCAGGCTGAGGTCCTCGCGCGGGTCGAAGAAGGCGACGACGAAGAACAGCAGGCTGAGTACGAGGTACATCCGGAACGGGGGCATGTAGCGGGCCCGCCGGCCCTGCAGGTAGTCGAAGGTCAGCTTGCCCGGACGCAGCAACAGGGGAACCACGGTCTGCCAGAGGCGTGAGTCGAGTTCGAACAGGTCTCCGAAGGCATCACGGACCAGCTCCCAGAGGCTGATCAGGCGGCTGTGCGCGCGCTGCCCGCAGACCGCGCAGTACTGACCGCGCATATAGGAGCCACAGTTCAAACAGTCTGGCGTGCCCCCGGAAACTCCCTCCCGGCTGTCCTCGCGCAGGACCCGGGCCCCGAGATCGACCTGCTCGCCGAAGTGCGCCTCCAGCTCGTTATCGATGTCGCCGCCGATGCCGTCGAGAAGCCGGTCGAGCGCCGAGTTGTCCGCCAGCACATACTGACAGGCCCGCCGGGCCCTGCCGGCGTCGTCGTCAGCGCGGACATAGGTGTTGCACTCGAGAACGCCGTCGACGCGCAACGCATCGCGAATATGTTCCTCGAGCCACAGGCCGAACTCGTCGGCAATGTCCCGATCGATGAAGAAACTGACTTCATAGATCGGCCCGGTCTGACTACTCATCGTTGGTCAGCACACCCCCGCCCCGGGCGCGAAGGGCCCGTCAGGCCGACTTCGTGCGCGAGGCTTTCTTCCTGGTCTTCTTCTTTGCCGCTGCGGTCTTGCGTTTCGCCGCAACCGGCGGCGTCTTCGCGGGTTCCGAGGCCGTTGTCGAGCCGCTCCGGGCAAGCTCCTCGGAAGAGAAGTCATCCACGGCGAGCAGCGACCGAACCTTGCCGTGATAGTCACTCAACTCGGCAGCCTCCTGCTTGCCGATGACCCCGGCGCGGAGCGCTTCCTCGATCTGTTCGCCGAGGTAGTCCGACCGGATCAGTCCCTCGCGCTGCGCCTGCCGGAGCCGCTTTTCTGCCGGCGCGAATTTTTCGGCAAGCTCGAGCGCCTCCTGTAGCAACCCGAGCGGGTTGCCCGGCTCGAGCGTCGTGTAGGCCTGGCGGCACAGCCTCTCGCGGGCTTCCCCGGAGCGCGTGATGATGTCCACGACCTTGTGGCCGATTTCGTCTGACGGCGCCGAATAGGTTCGGCCGCGCGGGAAGATGAAGAATCGCAGGAAGGCCGCGACCCAGCGGTTCGGGAAGTTCCTGAGGAACGAATGCAGCGCCTCCTGCGCGTGGTACATCAGCGTGCGGATGGACCATTCGACAAGCGGCAAGTCGGTCGCCCGGCGGCCCTGGTCTTCGAAGTGTTTCAGGACCGTGGAGGCCAGGTACACATAGCTCAGCACGTCGCCCAGGCGGGCCGACAGAAGTTCGCGCTTCTTCAGCTCGCCGCCAAGCGTGAGCATCGCGAAGTCTGACGCCAGCGCAAAAGCGGCGCTGTAGCGGTTGATATTCTGGTAATAGCGCCGCGTCGGCGTATCCAGCGGCACCCTGCTGAACTTCGCGTGTGTCAGCGCAAGGAAGAAAGAGCGAGCGAGGTTGCTGATTGCATAGCCGATGTGGCCGAACAGCGCCTTGTCGAATTCGACCAGCCCGCGCTCCCGGTCCTCGTCAGCGGCCGCATGCATCTCGGGCAGCACGAACGGGTGACATCGTACCGCGCCCTGGCCGTATATGATCAGGCTGCGGGTCAGAATATTGGCGCCTTCGACCGTGATGGCGATCGGGGCCGCCATGTAGGCGCGGGCAATGTAATTATTCGGCCCCATGCAGATGGCCTTGCCGCCGTGGACATCCATCGTGTCCACCGAGACTTTGCGGCCCAGCTCGGTGCAGTGGTACTTGAGTATTGCGGACGGCACGGCCGGCTTCTCACCCTGGTCGATCGCGCCCGACGTGACCGACACGGCGGAGTTCATGATGTAGGTGTAGCCCGCGATACGTGTCAGCGCCTCGCCAACGCCTTCGAAGTTGGCAATTGGCATGTTGAATTGCTTGCGGATCGCCGCATAGGCGCCTGACGCATAGGAGGCCGCCTGGCCGCCGCCGGCGGCGGTCGACGGCAGCGTTATCGCGCGGCCGACCGACAGCAGCTCGACGAGCATCTTCCAGCCCTTGCCGGCCATCTCCTGGCCCCCGATGATGCAGTCCAGCGGCACGAAGACGTCCTTGCCGTAGGTGGGGCCGTTCAGGAAGGCCACCGTCATCGGGTGATGACGCCGACCTACCGTCACGCCAGGCGTATCGGTCGGAACCAGCGCGGCCGTGATGCCGTACTCTTCCTTGTCGCCGATCAGGCGGTCGGGATCATACAGCTTGAAGGCCAGGCCGAGGACCGTCGCGACCGGCGCCAGCGTGATGTAACGCTTGTTCCAGTTGAGGCGGATGCCCGTGATGGTCTCGCCTTTCCACGTGCCCTTGCAGACGACGCCGCTGTCGATCAGTGACGCCGCATCGGAGCCGGCCTCCGGCGAGGTCAGTGCGAAGCAGGGGATCTCCGTGCCGTCGGCCAGGCCGGGCAGGTAGCGCTGTTTCTGCTCGTCGGTGCCATAGTGCAACAGCAGCTCGGCCGGACCGAGCGAGTTGGGCACGCCGATCGTCGAAGAGGCCGTGGAATTGCGGCTCGCGAGCTTCGCGATCACCATCGCGTTCGCGTAGGCCGAGAACTCGAGCCCGCCGTATTTTTTCGGGATGATCATCGCGAAGAAGCGATGCTTGATGATGAAATCCCAGACCTCCGGCGGCAGGTCGGCGCGCTCGTGACAGATTTCCCAGTCGTCGAGCATGCGGCAAAGTTCTTCGCAGGGCCCGTCCATGAACGCTTGCTCTTCTTCACTGAGGCTGGGGGCCGGGAACGACATCAGCCGGTCCCAGTCCGGCATGCCGGAAAAGAGCTCGCCGTCCCACCAGACGCTGCCTGCCTCGAGGGCCTCGCGCTCCGTATCGGACATTGCGGGCAGCATCTTCCGGTACACCGCCAGCATGGGCTTGGTGATCTTTTCGCGCCGCACCTCGGTGAGGTTTGGCACGATCATGACCGCCAGTGCTGCCCAGAGCAGCAGCATCCAGAGCCACCAGCCGTTGCCGGCAATGGTGTATACCGTGTAGGCCGCCACGACGACCCCGGCCGCGATGGTCGAGGTGGTCAGGTCAATGCGCTGATACGCAAGATAGATCGCCCCGCCGAAGACCAGCAGGAACCAGAATAAACTGACAATTAGATCAAACACCGATAACTCCCAAGGGCTGCCCACACCCTATCACCGGTCACTCCGGCACGCCATGTCGGGCGTCACATCAGAGAAGTTCCTCGATTGCGGAACGTTCCTCCCGTAATTCGACCTCGGTTGCGTCCATGCGTTCGCGGCTGAAGTCATTGATTGCCAGCCCCTGCACGATCTCGTAACGGCCGGCGCTGCAGCGGACCGGGAAGGAGTAAACGACGCCCTGCTCGATACCGTAGCTACCGTCCGCGGCGATGCCCATGCTTACCCAGTCGTCATCCGGCGTGCCGTGCGCCCAGTCGCGCATGTGGTCGATCGCCGCCGACGCTGCCGATGCTGCCGAGGACGCGCCCCGGGCCTTGATGATGGCAGCGCCGCGTTGCTGCACGACGGGAATGAATTCGCCGCTCAGCCAGGCCTCGTCGACCAGCTCGGTCGCCGGTTGGCCGCCGACGCTGGCATGGTGAATGTCGGGATACTGGGTCGCCGAATGATTGCCCCAGATGGTCATGCGGCGGACGTCGCTGACGTGCTTGCCGGTCTTGGCGGCGAGCTGCGCGATCGCCCGGTTGTGGTCGAGCCGGGTCATGGCCGTGAAGTTTGCCGGATCGATGTCGGGTGCGTTGCGCTGCGTAATCAGCGCGTTGGTGTTGGCAGGGTTGCCCACCACCAGGACCCGGATGTCGCGGCTCGCGTGTTCGTTGATGGCCTTCCCCTGGACTGAGAAGATCGCCGCATTGGCCTCGAGCAGGTCCTTGCGTTCCATGCCGGGACCGCGCGGCCTGGCGCCGACGAGCAGCGCGTAATCGCTGCCCTTGAAGGCCGCAGTCGGGTCGTCAGTCGCAACGATGCCGGCCAGCGTCTGGAAGGCGCAGTCATCTAGCTCCATGACCACCCCGTTCAGCGCATCGAGCGCCTGCGGGATTTCCAGCAATTGCAGGATGACAGGTTGATCGGAGCCGAGCATCTGGCCCGATGCAATTCGGAAGGCGAGTTGATAGCCGATCTGGCCGGCAGCGCCCGTGATTGTGATGCGAACGGGTGACTTCATGATGAGCTTCCTGATTCTGCACGCAAAGTTTGTCGGGCGGCGATTCTAGCACCGCCGGCAAGCGGCGACACTTGTGACAAACCGAGAGTCAGGGCAGCTCGAAACCCGGGAACGCGTCGTGCAGCCGCCGCCGTTCCTCGGCGGCCTCGTCGACGTTGCCGGCCCTTTCGAGCCTCTCGATGCACTCGAGCCAGCTGGACGGCTGCTGGGTGGCCTCCGGGGGGCATTCGGCGGGGGCGCTGACCGCAGATTCTGCATCGATGGCGACCGCAGCAGACTGCGGCGCGAACGCGCGCTGCAGGGCTGGCGCCGAGGCCTCCTCGTCCGCTTCCCGCTTCTCCTCGACAGCCATGGATTCGACAACGACCGGCGTCGATGTCTTTTGCACCGGCGTCGATTTCTCGCGGGTGTCCGGAATCAGGTCCACCGACCTGCCCTCGGCGGCAGCGCCCCTCGCGGCCGGGCCGGTGCCATCGCGCGGTGCGGGTGCCTGCACCTCATCGAGCGACGCGGGGACCTCCCAGCGGGCAGGCACCTCCAGCGCCGGTTCCCGCGTCACTTCGAGGACGATGGCGACCGAGAGCGCGACGGTTGCGGCCCAGGCCAGCGGGCGAGTCCAGGCCCGGGAGCGGGCGTAGCCCGGCCTTGCGGCCCGGGCGGCCTTGCCGAGAACGGCGCGATCCAGGTGCTCGGGCACGCGTTCGCCGGCGAGGTCGCGGTAGGCGCGGCTTACCGATTCGTCGACGGTCACCGGAGATTCGTCTCGCTCGATACTCATGATGTCTCCGCGGGCTCATCGATCGCGGCACGTAACTTGTTGACGGCGTATCGCAGCCGACTTTTCGTCGTTTCGCGGTTGCTGTCCATGATCGTCGCGATCTGTTCGAGGCTGAGCCCCGCCTCTTCGTGCAAAAGAAAGACCTCGCGCTGCTCTTCCGGCAGGCCCAGCAACGCGGCGTTCAGGCGGCGCCTGGCAAGACTTCGCTCGGTCAACTCCTCCGGCGCCGCACCCGGGTCCGGCTGCTGCTCGGGCTCGCAGAGCTCCGAGTGGATGTGCCGCTTGTTGCGGCGCAGGTGATCAATAAAGCAGTTGTGGGCCACACGGTAAAGAAAGGTCGTGAATTTTGCGGTCGGCCGATAGCTGTCGCGGGCCTTGATGATCTTGCCCCAGACGTCCTGGAAGACGTCGTCGGCGGTATCCGGGTGGCGGCTGAGCCGCAGCAGGTAGCGATACAGCGAGTCGTTGTGGCGCCGGTACAGGACATCGAACGCCGCGACATCGCCGTCCCGATACCTGAGCATCAGGGCGCTGTCCTCGAGCCTGCTGCTGCCGGCGTCACGGTCCATGCCCGCAGAATAGGGGAGAGATGCCCGCCGCGGAAGCCCGACGGAGCAGTTTGGGAGTGCCTGCGCTCTGGCCGTCATACGTATAAGAACGCGGCATTGGCGCCGGGCGGGTTCTTTTTTTATCAAAAAGGCTTGCAATTTGTGATTTTAGTGTTATAGTCAACTATAACACCAGTTCACTTATGGAACGATGGCTGCGTGCCACAGGACGTTGAGCTCATGAAAGCACTCTGGAAACGATACCTGAACGAGATTATCGGTCTCACGATCATGGGGTTGATGACGATCGCGCTGGTCGCGGGGCAAACGCAAGCGACGCCGGACCCGTCGGAGCACCGGGCATCGCGTGCGATCCTCGAGATCACGCTGACGATCTCGGAATAGGGTGCGACCGGCAATGACACGGACTGAACGATTTACGGTTTCCGTCACAACGGCGAGTAAAGTAGCGACGGAGTTGTTGCGCCAGCCCGCTACCCCGGGCTGGCGCCTTTTTTAATCGGAACTAGCATGGACCCGAAATGGAATGAAGATCTCCCGATCTACCGGCAGCTGCGAGATCGCGTTGTCGCAATGATTCTCGAGGGAGCCTTGACCGACGGGGATGCCCTGCCGTCCGTCCGTAATGTCGCCGCGGAATACCGACTCAACCCGTTGACGGTGTTGAAGGGGTACCAGGAACTCGTTGATGAAGGCCTGGTGGAAAAGAAGCGCGGCCGCGGGATGTTCGTGACTGACGGGGCGCAGGAGCAGCTGCTCAAGGACGAACGCCAGCGCTTCATCGACTCTGAATGGCCCAAGGTTCTGGCAACCATCGAGCGACTGGGCCTGGATCCGCAGACCCTGCTCGGCGATACCAAGAACAAGGGAGACAAAGAATGACCAGTCTCGTAGCGGCCCGTAATGTTTCCAAGCACTTTGGCGATGTGCGTGCGGTCGACGATGTCAGCTTCGAAATCGAGAAGGGCAGGATCATGGGTCTGTTCGGCCCCAACGGCGCCGGCAAGACGACCTTGCTGAAGGCTCTCCTCGGTCTGACCGACTGCCGGGGCGAGCTGTCGGTCCTGGGGCTGGATCCGTTTCGCAAACGGAAAGAACTCATGCAGAACATCTGCTTCATCGCCGATGTCGCCGTTCTCCCCGGCTGGATCAAGGTGACTCAGCTGCTCGATTTCACGGAAGCAACCCACCCCAATTTCTCGCGCACGCGCGCCGAGGAATTCCTGTCGCACACCAAGGTGCGGCGCGACGCAAGAGTGCGCGAGCTGTCGAAGGGCATGATCGTCCAGCTGCACCTGTCGATCATCATGGCGATCGACGCCAGGCTGCTCGTTCTCGACGAGCCGACGCTGGGGCTCGACCCGATTTTCCGGAAGGAGTTCTACAGCAACCTGTTGAATGACTATTTCGACGGCGAGCGCACGATCCTGATTACGACCCACCAGGTCGAGGAAATAGAGAACATCCTGACCGACATCATGTTCATCAACGACGGCCGGATGCTGCTCGATACGACGATGGAGTCGCTGCCCGAACAGTTCGCCGAGTTGATTACCTCGGGCGAGAACGCCGAGCGGGCGCGGCGGCTCAACCCGGTCTACGAGCGCGACGTCTTCGGCAAGAAGGTCATGACATTCGAGGGCGTGGGCAGGGAATCGCTCGAGGCACTCGGCGAAGTGCATACACCGTCGGTTGTCGATCTGTTCGTCGCCAAGGTGAAGGGGGCAGCGGCATGATTGGTCATCAAATTGCGTTGATTAAGCGAGAGATCTGGGAACATCGTTCGATCTGGATTACGCCTGCGGCGGTCGCATTCGTCCTGACATTCCTGGTGATTGCCATGGTCATCATGGTTGCCGCGTTCGGCGAGGCGTTCAATCCCGAGATCGAGAAGATCGCCGATGCCACAATCCCTGACGGGGTCCGCCGGGCCGCATTTGCTGTTCTCATGCTAGGCAATTTTTCCCTGTTCCTCGTCGCAATGTGGTTCCTGATGATCTTCTACTGTCTGGATTCGCTGTACGCCGAACGCAAGGACAAGAGCATCCTGTTCTGGCGGTCGCTGCCGATTACGGACGCCGAGACCGTCGTATCGAAGCTGTTGACGGCCGTTATCGCCATTCCCTTGGCTACGATGGCGGCGGTCGTGATCTCGCACCTCCTGACCCTGATCACGATGAGCATCTGGCTGAGCATGGAAGGCGTCAACCCGATGCGGTTCGTCTGGGGCGCGGTGCCGCTGTTTGACACATGGGCGGCCGTGTTCGTGTTCCTGCTTGCAGTTCCAATCTGGATGGCACCACTGCTGGGCTGGTTCCTGTTCATATCGGCCTGGGCCAAGCGCGGTCCGTTGCTGCGGGCCGTCCTGCCCATCGCCATGCTGCCGATCCTCGAGTACATCATCTTCAAGTCATGGCATCTCGGTAAGGCGATCGTGGATCGCCTCGGCGTGGAATCGATGCCGCTATTCGACATCTTCGATTTCGTCGAGCGGTTTGATGAGGACAATCTGAACTCCGCGCTCGCCGAGGACATCAGCCTGCTGTCACTGCTGGATATACCGAAATTCCTGTCCAGCGCCGATGTCTGGGCTGGCCTGCTGGTCTGCGGACTGTTCGTCACGGCCGCCATATACGTGCGTCGCTACCGCGACGAGAGCTGATCAGGCGCCGGCCACCGACGCGGGTGGCCGGCCGGAAATTTCGTGCTTGCGCAATTTGCCCCGAAACTGGTGGTAGCTCAGCCCCAGCAAGTCCGCCGCCATGCGCTGGTTGAAACGCGCCTTGGTAAGTGCCGCCGCGAGCAGGTCGCGTTCGAGTTCCTCCAGTCGCCGGGCCAGGTCCGTCGGTAGCAGGGGCGCGCGCCGGGGTCTTGCCTTCGGCGCTTGTTCGGATGACGGCGAGGCGAGCTTGAACGGTGAGTCGAAAGGATCGAACGCAATCCTCGTGATCGGCTTGTCCGGGTCCGCGGAGCGGTAGACTGACCGCTCGACGGTATTCTTCAGCTCCCGAACGTTGCCGGGCCAAGCGTGGCGCAGCAGGGCCGAGGCCGCCCTTGGGCTGAAGCCGGGGAAATAGCTACGCCTGAGTTCACTCACCATGTTGACGGCGAACGCGTGGGCAAGTGGCAGTATGTCGTCGAGGCGTTCGCGCAGCGGCGGTACCGTGATCACGTCGAACGCGAGCCTGTCGAGCAGGTCCTGTCGAAAGTGTCCGCTGGCGACCAGCGACTGCAGGTCCGAGTTCGTCGAGCCCACGATCCTGACGTCGACACGCAGGGTATCCGAGCCACCCACCCGCTGGATTTCCCCGTACTCGATGACGCGCAGGATCTTCTCCTGCATACGCACACTGATGGTCGCAAGCTCGTCCAGGACGAGCGTGCCGCCGTCGGCGCGCTCGAAGTGGCCGACGTGTGTCCTGACCGCGCCGGTGAACGCGCCGGCTTCGTGGCCGAACAGCTCGGACTCGAGTATCGACTCCGTCAGGGCGGCACAGTTGACCTTGACGAGACGCTGTTCCCAGCGGTCCGACAGGAAGTGCAGGCGGGAGGCGATCAGCTCCTTGCCCGTGCCGCGTTCACCGACGACCAGTACAGGCTTGTCGAGCGGCGCGGCGCGGGAGACATGCTCCAGCATTTCGAGGAACGCCGGGGCCTCGCCGATGATGGGTTGAGTGGGTCTTTCGGCGGCCATTGGCAAATTTCACCACAAAATAGCAAAAGCCGCCAATAGTTAGCAAAAAATACCATTAGCCGGTGGCTGTCCGAACCGGTTTTTACGTACTTTTTATATATAAAACAGGATATTAAAAGCAAACGACCGGGTTGGCACGGAACCTGCAGCACTTGTTGTGAGATTCACCAATCTACAGAGGACACATCATGGGTATTTTCACGAGATTCAGTGACATCGTGAACTCCAATATCAATGCGATCCTGGACAAGGCGGAGGATCCCGAGAAGATCGTCCGCTTGATGATCCAGGAGATGGAAGACACGCTCGTCGAGGTCCGCTCGGCGGCCGCCCGCTCGATTGCGGACAAGAAGGATCTGAACCGGAAGCTCGAAACGCTGGACCGGGACCTCGAGGACTGGGACGAAAAGGCCGAGCTGGCCGTTCGCAAGGGCCGCGAGGATCTCGCGAAGGCCGCTTTGGTCGAAAAGTCACGGGTTGCCCAGGCAGCCGAGGTGCTGAAGCAGGACTACGTCGCCGTTGACGAGGGCCTGAGCAAACTCAACGAGGACATCGCCCGGCTCGAGGCCAAGCTCGAGGATGCGAAAACGCGCCAGAAGGCGCTGCTGGCGCGTCACAAGACGGCGAACAGTCGGCTCGCGGCACGCAAGAAGATCCACGACTACAAGATCGACGACGCGCTGATTCGCTTCGAGCAGTACACGCGCCGCATCGACGATGTCGAGGGGCGTGTGGAGGCCTACGACCTCGGTCTTCCCAAAGACCTGAAGCACGAGTTTGCCAGTCTTGAAGCCGAGGAATCGGTGGCCGAGGAACTCGAGGCGCTCAAGAGGCGTGTCGCAGGTGACCGAGAGGGCGGAGACAAAGACGTTGCAGGGGGCTGACCTGGATCAGGAACAAAGGAACGCTGAATGAGTAACAACTGGAACATTGATTACGGCCCGCTGAGAGGCTTCTACCGGGACCGGGAAAATGCCTGGATCTTCGGCGTGTGCGCCGGCGTGGCAGACCGATTCAACTTCCGGCTGTCCACCGTACGCATCATTGCTGTAATCAGCCTGGTACTGTTCTTCTGGCTGACGGCGGCTGTCTACATCGCCGCTACGCTGCTGATCAAGGAGAAACCGCTGATCTACGCGGGGCGTCGAACGGAGTATGACTTCTGGCGTCGACGTGACGGAGATTACTGGAGCCATTCATGACTGCAACTGCAACCACCAACTGCCGCCGATTTACCCGTGACGCCGACCGGGCGATGCTCGGCGGCGTGTTCGCCGGCCTGGCAAGGCATTTCGGGTTCAACCTGTGCGTCACCCGATTCCTGGCCGTCATCGCGTTCTTCGCCGCGTTTCCCTTCATGGTGTTCGCGTACATCGCAGCCGTGCTGCTGGTGCCGGCGGAGTCCTGGCGCGACGAGTACGTCGTGGAGAGGGTGATCCGATGCCGACGCGCGCGCAGGCCGCGGCGTGCCAGACGGCGGGAGCGCCGCGAGGCAGAGCAGGCGGAACGCGAGGAGGCGGCTGACGAAATCAGGCAGCGCGCCCGGTCCCTCGAGGAGCGACTTGCGAGGATCGAGAAGACTGTCACCTCACGGCGCTATCAACTCGATGAGGAATTCAGGAATCTTTGATATTAAGATTCGGAAGGAACCGGGGATTCGACCATGAACACGCTTTTTTTCGTTTTCTGCATTGTCGCCGTCGTCGTGACGGCCGACACCATTCAGAAGATATACAAGGCGCGACTCGCCAAGGAAGAAAAAGAGTCAGGGACGGCGCTGTCGCACGACAAACTCGATGCGCTGGAGGAGCGCATACGTGTCCTGGAACGCATCGTTACTGAGAACCAGTACGACCTGAAGAAAGAGATCAACAGCCTCTAGGGCTGTGAGGCCGTTACGGGCCCCGGAACCTGCTATTCCTGGTTCTCTTCCGTGTTCTGCTGCCGCTTGGCGTTATAAGCGCGGACCTGCTTGTTGAACTGCTCGCCGACCAGGACCTTTTCTTCGTTGGCCGCGTCGAACTTGCGGGTCAGCGCGAGCTCCCGCTCCTGTATTACCGAGTCGTCGCGCTGATCCGGCGGGATGGCGGCAGACGCGGACTGCTCATCGGCCTCCACACAGCGAAGATACTCGTCCACTGCGGCAAGGAAATCCTGCACGGCCGTTTTCGCCGCGAGCATGTCTTCCTTGGTGGCCTCGCTGCCGTCAGGAATAAAGGGACGGGCCGGGTAATCGCAGGCCAGTGCGAGACCTGAGCCCAAAACCAGCGACGCGCACAGCGCCAGTCGAAGTGTTCTGTTCATAAGCATTATTCAGCCGTTGGTTCCGCCGTCGATCAGGGGGCCGGGTGGATCAGGAAGCCGGTATTTAAGCATTTTGACCGCGGTGAGTGAAGCTGTCAGGCGAAAAGTACCCTGTGGGTATCCGTTCCTTCGGCCTGCGCCAGCAGCAGTTCGACATAATTGTCGGAACTCATCGGGTCGCCGAACAGCAGGCCCTGGACGAAGGAGCATTCGAGGCGCTGCAAAACGTTCAGCTGGTCTTCGCTCTCGACACCTTCGGCGACGACATCCAGGTTCATATTTCGACCCATCTGGATGATCGTGCTGACGATCGTCGCATCGTCGGGATTGATAGCAACGTCGCGGACGAAGGATTTGTCGATCTTCAATGTGCTGATCGGGAACTGCTGCAGCGCGCTTAGTGAAGAATAACCCGTGCCGAAGTCGTCGATGGCCAGGTGCAGGCCCAGCGCGTAGAGCTGGTCGAGTATCTTGATGGTGCGATTCGGGTTTTCCATCAGGGTCGTCTCGGTGATCTCGAGTTCGAGCGATGTCGGCGAGATCTCGTGACTCCGCAGTATTGCCCCGATGCGTTGCAGGAAACTCGGTTGCCGCAGCTGTTTCAATGACAGGTTGACCGACACGCGACCCGGTGACGAAACCGACCGCTGCCAGGTCCGGAAGTCCTCGCACACCTTGTCGAGCACCCATTCGCCGATTTCGATGATCAGGTTGGTCTCCTCGGCAAGCGGAATGAAGTCCGACGGCAGTATCAGGCCGCGCTCGGGTAGTTCCCAGCGCACCAGCGCCTCGGCCCCGATGATCTCCCCCGTCTTCAGGTTGTATTTCGGCTGGTAGTGGACGAGCAGCTCGTCTCGCTCGAAAGCCCGCTTGAGCTTGCTCTTGGTCATCAGCCGTTCGACCGCAGCCTCGTTCATGGCCGGCAGGTAATACGCGAAGACATTGCCGCCGGACTTCTTGGCGCTGTAGAGGGCGGCGTCGGCATTGCGGATCAGGTCGATCACGTTGGCCGCGTCCTCGGGGTAATACGCGATGCCCAGGCTGGCGGTTATGAAGACTTCGTGGCCCTGGACGAACAGCGGATCGGCCAGGCGATCCAGTACGGTACGCGCCAGTTTGTCCGTCTGCGCCTTCGCCGTTCCGATGGGGCCGAGGTTGCGCACGATGACCGCGAACTCGTCCCCCGCCAGGCGCCCGATTATCGAGCCTTCCGGGACGGCCGCGCTCAAGCGCTCGGCGACGGTCTCGAGCGTTGCGTCTCCTGCCATGTGCCCGAAGGTATCGTTGATGTCCTTGAAATGGTCGGCGTCTACATAGAAGAGGCACAGGGGCTTGCCCGCACGGCGCGACTTGGCAATGGTCCGCTGCAACAGGTGCTGGAACTGCATCCTGTTCGGCACCTTGGTGAGCGGGTCGATGCGTGCGAGATACCGGATTCGCTGTTCGGCCCGCCGTCGCTCGGTGATGTTTTGCGCCGCATAAACGCGGTCCTCCGAGGCGCCGTCCTTGCCTTCGATGACTGAACAGGTAAACGAGACGGGAATCACTTCGCCGAATTTGCTTTCGAAAAAGGCCTCCCTCGGGACCTCGGAGACCTGCATCCCTGACAGGGACGGCGTCTTCTTCTGGTTGGCGACGAAGTCGATCGACATGCCGACGAGTTCGTCCTCGTCATAGCCGAGCAGCATCGTCGTCGCCCTGTTGACGCGTTCGATCTTGCCGTCCCCGGACGTCACGATGATCGCCTCGTTCATTCCCGAGAGCAGGCTGTCGAGGTAGTCGCGCGAAATAGTCGTCGCACGCAACTTGTCGCGCATGTCGTTGAAGACACTCGCGAGTTCGCCCAGCGCATCGCCGTGGACCTGCGGCAGCGGCTCACCGAAGTCGGAATCACTCAGTTTTTCGGCCTGTATCCTGAGTTCGCGTATGCGTTCGACCTGCCCGCGCACGATCAGCCAGACAATACCGCTGACGAGCAGCAACGTAAGCAGGGTGCCGCCGACGATGACCGCGTAACTGGCGGCCCGGGAATCCTGTTCCTTGGTGGCCAGCTGGTCGGCGAAATTGCGCGCCTCGGCACGCAGCGTGGCAAGTTCGAATGCGGCGGCCAGCGTCCCATGCCTGGTCTCTCCGGATTCGACCGGGTAGCTCATGACGAGCCTGTCCTCGAGCCAGGTAACAGCAGCATCGGCCGGTGTGTCCGGAACCGCGCCCGCCTGTTGCACGGAACCGTCGGCGGCCGTGTAGGCGAGGCCCCTGACGGACTCATTGCCGAGCAGGGCCGAGTCGAGAGTGGCGGCCACCGCGGCTTCGCTATCACTGGTCGCCGCGGCCACCTGGTCGGCGATGCCGTGCAGCTGCGCGCGGGCACGCCGCTCGAAACTTTCGTCAAGCAGCCGGCGGTGTTCGGTGGCGGACGCCGCGGTGATTTCGCTGGCCAGCCAGCGGTACTGCGCATAGAACATCGACAACATGATCGCGGCGACGCTCGCGCCGAGGATCAGCACGAACAACAGGTAGCGGGGTATCTTGTTGCCGGTCATGTAAGCATTAGAGTCCCGCCGGTCGCGCAGGTGCCGTAGCTTACCGGCCTGCCGAACAGCTTTTCTTATTATTGCCGCGAGGCCAGGCCTCGACGGACTCAGTGTATCACCGCCCTGTCGGGGCGAACCGCCGAATCACGGGGAATACGACCCTGTCGGCAATTGATGCCGGATATGGTCTAGATAGAACAATTGCGGCTCGAGAGACGCTAGTCCCGCTGGCGTTTCTCGACAAACTCCTGGGGTTCGTTCGGCCCGGTCGTTTTCATTACGCCCTCCACGACGGCCCCCTCGGCAACAGCAATGGCCTCGCCGGACACCGTGCCCGAAATGCGCGCGGTGTCGGTGATTTCGACCCGGCCCTGCGCCACGATGTCCCCTTCGACGTGGCCGGCGATGATGACGTTACCGGCCCTGATCGTGCCTTTCCAGAGACCGTTCTTCGCGAGCGTCACGGTGCCGCCAAGATCGCAGTCGCCGTCGATCTCGCCATTGACCAGGTAATCGCCCGAGCCGGTAATCAGGCCGGATATCTTGCAGCCTTCATTGATGAGGGTGGCCGCATCCGAGGTGCGGTCGCGAAGTCGTCGCAGGCGGGATTCGTTCATGCCGAGTTAGCTCCGGTAATGTTGGACGGTTCAGCGCGCATGTTAACCAGAGAGGGATTCATTTGTAAGGTGTGGTAAAACGGCCTTCCTGAACCGGCGATTCAAAGAAGACCAATGTGAGCCAGTTATTCGACAAGCGAGCAGGCGCGTTGCGGGCCAATCCGGATTGCCCGATTAGCGGCGGACTCAAGGGGGTCGAGAAAGAATCGCTGAGGATTTCGGTCGCAGGCCACCTGTCGCAGAAGCGGCACCCGGCCGGGCTGGGTTCTGCGCTGTGCAACCGGTTCATCACCACGGATTTCTCCGAGGCCCTCCTCGAATTCGTTACCCCGGCCTTCTCGAGCACCTGGGAGGCACTTCGGTTTCTCTGCGACATCCATCAGTTCACTTACGAGCGCCTCGAGGAAGAGATGCTCTGGGTCGCAAGCATGCCATGCCGCATCGCGGGCAGCGACGAGATCCCGCTCGCGCGTTATGGCTCGTCGAACGTGGCGCAGATGAAGACCGCCTACCGACGCGGCCTCGGGCTGCGCTACGGCAGAGACATGCAGACGATCGCCGGCGTGCATTTCAACTACTCGCTGCCGGCAGATTTCTGGCCGGCCTACAAGGCGATTCTCGGCAGCGATAAAGAGGAAGCGGCGTTTCGCTCGGAGCAATACCTGGGCCTGGTGCGCAACTTCCGGCGCTTCGGTTGGCTCGTGCTCTACCTGTTCGGGGCGTCGCCGGCCATGTGCAAGTCGTTCGCCAGGGACCGCGGCATCACGATGCCCTCGCTGAACAAGGACACCTGGTACGAGCCTTACGGCACGTCGCTGCGCATGAGTGACCTCGGCTACAGCAACCAGACCCAGTCGCGTATCGATATTTCCATCAATAATCTCGACGAATACATCCGCGACCTGGTGAAGGCGATGCGGACACCGGAGCCGAAATACGAGAAATTCGGCGTCAAGGTGGACGGCGAATACCGTCAGCTCAGCGCGAACCAGCTGCAGATCGAGAACGAGTATTACAGCCCGATCCGGCCGAAGCGTGTGGCCCGCTCCGGTGAGCGGCCGACGGCCGCGCTGAGGCGCGGCGGCGTCGAGTACGTCGAGGTTCGGTCGCTGGACCTCAACATCGGCGACCCGTCCGGCATCAACCAGAACACGATGCGATTCATGGAGGCATTCCTGATCTATTGCCTGCTCGAGGACAGTCCCCCGCTCGACGAGGCGACTACGGAAGAGATACGCCACAACCAGACGGGCATCGCCAAGGAGGGCCGGGATCCGGCATTCAGGCTGGTCCGGGCCGGCCAGCCGCTGACCGTCCCGGGCTGGGCCGCCGAGATTCTCGACAAGGTTGCCGCGATTACGGAACTGATCGACGGCGCCGAGGGCGGCGACAGCTACCAGCAGTCGGTCGGCCTGATGCGAGAACTCGTCGCCACACCGGAGACAACGCCGTCGGCTCGCCTGATTGCCGAGCTGCGCTCTGCCGATTGCAGCTTCTTCGAATACGCCCTGTCCCTGGCCGTCAGGGACCGCGACTACTTCGCGCAGACCGAGCCGCTGTCAGAACTTCGCCACAAGCAGTTCGCTGACGAAGTGCAGGCATCGATCGATCGCCAGCAGGCCATCGAGGCCGCCGACGCGATCAGCTTTGATGAGTACCTGGAAAACTACTTCCGCACCGACTGACTCAGAAGGGCAGCGGGGTCCCATGTGCAAACGCGAATTCGCGGTGCAGCCGTTGCAGCCGGCGCGTGATCTCGCCCGGTTCACCGCCCGCTATACGGCGGCCGTCCGCTTCGAGAATCGGCGTCAGCTCCCCCATCGTCCCACTCGTGAAGACTTCGTCCGCGGCGTAGAGCTCGGTCAGGGAGAGATTGCGCTCGGCGGTCGGAATGCTGTTCGCTGCACAGATGTCCAGCACCATGCGGCGGGTAATCCCGGGCAGGCAGCTATCGGCGAGCGGGGTCAGCACCTCGCCCTTGCGGACGATAAACAGGTTTGTGTCGTTGGTCTCGGAGAGAAATCCCTGGATGTCCAGCATCACGGCGCTGTCGACGCCCGCCACGTTGGCTTCGATCGAGGCCAGGATGTTGTTCAGCAGGTTGTTGTGATGGATCTTCGAGTCGAGGCATTGAGGCGTGTTGCGGCGGGTCGACGCGGTAATGACCCTGATCCCGTCGTCCGAATACACGGGCGGCTTCCATTCGGCGAGAACGATGAGCGTGCAGCCCGACTGGTTGAACCGCGGGTTCATCCCCGATGTGATCTTCTCTCCCCGCGTCAGCGTCAGCCTGACATGCGCATCGTCACGCATCCCGTTCGCCTCTAGCGTGGCGAACAGGGCATCGCGGACCGCTTCACGCGTCGGAACGCGCTCGAAAGCAAGCGCCCGAGCCGAATCGTGCAAGCGCTCGAGATGCTCGTCGAGCGCCGCGACGCGGCCGCGATAGACTCGCAGCCCCTCCCAGACCGCATCACCGCCCTGCACGACGCTGTCGAACACGGACACCCTGGCCCGGTCTCTTGGGAGCAGTTCTCCGTTGATATGAACGAGGATGTCGGCATTGCGCGGATCAGGTAAGGGCATCGTTGGACTCCGGTAGGCGCGCGCGCAGCGCGTGGGCAAACAGTTTCTCGTACCAGGGCAGGCATTGCTCGAGCAGCCCCTCGAGATGGTCAGGGAAATCACGCTTCGGGACGTAGGGCGCGAAGCCGGTGCTGCGGTGGACCGCGTGGTACCAGTGCGGGGCCCAGACACCGTCTTCCGGGCGCGGACCGGCGGGCCACGAGAGCATCGCATCGTCGAAGTCGAGACCGAGAGCCGCGCACAGGCCGGTGAGAACGGCCTCAGGGTCGATCAGCAGTTCGCGCGAGTCGACCACGACCGGCGTGGTCCCCGTTCCGGCGAGCTCCTCGAACATTTCCCATTGCCTGCGCAGCCCGGTATCGGCGAGCTCTGCGTGCGGCACCTGCACGACGAGCGATGGCAGCATTTCGCGCGGGTCGCGGACCAGGAACACGTTGGTCAACCTTCCGAGGAAGGCGCCGTCGATGCCGATGAAGTGATGGGCCATATTCTTGAGGAACAAGCGCTTGGCCGACGCTGACTGTCTCTCGACGAGTTCGCGCATTACGGCGTTGCCGTCACAGTTCATGGCCGCAAGCACCTCGTCGCGACCCGGATGCTCCGCAGCGCTCACGCGCAGGTAGTGCCCGTAGAGCGGCTCGTCGATGACACTCGTATCGTTGCGCTGCGCGAAGCTGTACATCAGCGCGGTCGAAACGTTTCGGGGACCGGACCAGAGGCTGATGGCCAAGGGCCCGGCAGACCGGGATATCTCGCTTGATCCTGTGCGCTCCGTCACAATTTGGTCGCAGGTAGTATTACGGCAGGCCCAATTTAACTAAACTTGACGGCATGTTTAAGACCTTCATCTTCGGAATTTTGCTGGGTGTGGGCGCGGCGGCTGCCGCACTTTATTACATACCCGTGGTCGACCAGTTCCGGGAGCAGTCGCTGATCGTCGTGCATCCGAACCACGGCAATACGGAGGTCTTCCAGATAAACGTCCCGACGGATCGCATCATGATAGGCGCCGAGTCACGGTCGACGCTGCTGCCGCCGGGGCTGGACTGGCCCGAGGAGCCGCTGTTTGCCGGCACGCGCAGTGAGCTGTTCAAGCTGCGTAACAGCAAGGACGACGTGGTTGGCGTAGCCAGCCGGCTGGCCGCGAGCGACCCCGTGGCGGGGGACATGATCGAGTGGGTATTTCATCTGCCCGCCCGAGGGTCCGTCTACGTGTTGATGGAGCCCGTCGCTCGTGATGGCGGTTACCGGGTAGGGAAGCTGCAATCCGGCACACGCGAGTTCGCAACGCTGACCGGTCAGGTCACGGAGCAGTGGGTCGCGGACACCTCGGGCATCGAGGACGCGAGGGCCGGGCGCATACAGCTGATTACGGCTTTCGTCGGACGGGACGTCGAACAATGAAGAAGTACCTCGTCGCATTGCTTCTCGGCATGATTACCGGCGTAGTCCTCCTGGTGCTGCTGCTGTATTTCAATCCACTCAACACATCGAACACGTTGTCGCCGCTGTCCGTTTCGCAGAACATGGTGCTCACACTGAACTATTCGGCAGTGGCTTCGAATTCGCTGGTCTACACGAACGACGGCGAGTCGCAGGTCGAGCCTTATCCGGCGAAAGTCCTGCAACTCTGGGAGGCCACGGTACGCAGAACGAATGCGATGGCGACGGTCCTGAGTGACAGCCGCAACCAGCCGGTCGCGATCGGCGTGAAATTCTCGTCGGATTCCGAGAGCACGGATATCCTGAATGGCAAGGCCATCGTGGACAGCGTCTGGCACATCTATATGCCGGGGCGGGGCAGTCTTTTCATACACCAGACCGAGAACTACTGGAATTACCTGCGCGAGGTCGTGATTCCGGCCTACTGGAGTTCGGGCGACAACTGGCGCGGTCTCTGGAACGGGCATGTCACGGCAGGGCCGGGCGCCCTGGCCACGGCGCGGGTCATCGGCGGCAGCGGTAAGTTCGCCGGCATGGTGTCCGACGCTGTCGAGTCCCTGTCAGCCCAGGCCTATTCGGTCGACCACGGCCCGGTTGCCCTCGATTCGGTGCTGGTGATCGAGATTACCGACCCCGACGCGGAAGTCAGCGAAGAGCCTTGAGCTGGATACCGGGGTCGGCGAGCTTGCCGGGGTCGGGTGCGACGTGATTGGCAATCAGGTCTTTTGCCTGCATGAATTCGCGTGGCGAATTGACGGCATCCACGGCTATCAGGCAGCGCTCGCGCAGGTAGAAACAGGCGAAGGCGTCGTCGGCGGGGTCGCCCCTTAGCACGACGTCGTCGTAGCCCTCGGACAGGCCCGCGATCTGCAACTTGATCGCGTACTGATCCGACCAGAACCAGGGCACCTGCTCATAAATCGCGTCGCCGCCGCAGACATTGCTGGCAGCGGTCTTGGCCTGTTCGAGGGCGTTGTGGACCGATTCGAGCCGCAGCCGCCGCCCGTAGATGCCGTTCGGATGGGAGGTGCAGTCGCCCACCGCGAAGATGTCGGGATCCCCGGTCCGGCAGCGCTCGTCGACGACGATGCCATTGTCCACGGCAAGCCCGGCGGCCGCCGCGATCTCGACGTTGGGCACGATGCCGACGCCGACGACCACCAGGTCCGCCCCGATCGTGTCGCCGGCGCTGGTGGTTACGCCGGTGACGCGGTCATCGCCGGCGAAGGATGCCAGTCCGGTGCCGAGGCGCAGCGCGACTCCGTGCCGCCGGTGCAGGCCTTCGAAATACGCCGACACCTGCGGCGAGACAACGCGGCTCATGACCCGCTCGGCCAGCTCGATGACGGTGACCTCGAGACCGAGCTGCCTGCATACCGCGGCAACTTCGAGGCCGATATATCCTGCGCCGACGATGACGATCGACCTGCCGGGAGCAAGATCGGCACGAATCCCGTCGACGTCGGCGATGCTGCGCAAGTAGTGAATGCCGCCGAGTTCGGCGCCGATAACCGGCACGGTCTGCACGCGCGAGCCGAGGGCGAGGATCAGCTTGTCGTAATGAATGGACTCACCGTCGGCAGTGCGCACGAAGCCACCGTTGCGATCGAGCGTGTCGATCCGGGTACCGAGCCTGACATCGATGTTGTCGGCCTCGTAAAAGGCTGGCGGTTTGAAGTACAGCCGCTCGGCGGGCATTGCGCCTGCCAGGTATTTCTTCGAAAGCGGGGGTCGCTGATAAGGCAGGTACGGCTCGTCACCAATCAGCACGATGCGCCCCCCGAACTGTTTCTGCTTCAGCGTGGCGACGACCTGCCCGGCGGCATGACCGGCGCCAACGATGACGATCGAGTCCGCCAAGAGCCTCGCTCCGTCCTCAGGCGGCCTGCAACGGCCAGAGTATCGGCAGCAGCACCATCACGGTGATGAACACGACGATCGTCAACGGCACACCTACCTTGAGATAGTCGATGAAACGGTAACCGCCGGGACCCATGACCAGGATGTTGGCCGGATGGGATATCGGGCTGGTAAAGCTCGCGGATGCCGCCATCGCGATTGCCATCATGGCCGTCTCGGGTTGCAGGCCCATGTCACCCATCGCGGAAAGCACGATCGGTGACATCAGGACCACGAGCGCCGCCGTGGGGATGATCATCGTGGCCATCGCGGTGAGGATGTACAGTCCCATGATCACGGGCCAGGGTCCGGCGTCGCCGAGCAACGTCATGACCTGGTTCGCGAGGTAGGTTGCGGCGCCGGTCTCCTGCATGGCCGTGCCGAGCGGCAGCATCCCCGCGATAAGGAAGATCGCACGCCAGTCGATGGCGCGATAGGCCTGCTCCATGTTCAGGCAGCCGGTCAGGACCATGATCGCGCCGCCGACAACCGCTGCAATCGAGATCGGGGCATAGCCGAGCATTACGGCAAGGACGACGCCCAGCATGATCACTCCGGCGAGCGGCGCGCGGCGTGTATCGGGCGGTTCCTTCCCGAGCGGGGTCAGGACGAGGAAGTCGGAGTCGGACTCGAGCAGCTGCAGGCGATCGCGTGGCCCGAGCAGCAGCAGGGCATCGCCGATCTGCAGGCGCTCGTCGGCGAGGTCGGTGCCGACCGTCTGGCCCTCGCGCCAGATGCCGGCCAGCTCGATGCCGTAGCGCTCACGGAAGTTCAGCTCGCCCACGGTCCGCCCGGCGAGCTGGCTGCGCGGGTCCAGCGTCGCGTCCATCAGCGTGAGGCGCTCCGACTCGAAGGCGCCCAGATGGGACGATACGGTGCTCTCGATCTCGAGCCCCTGCAGGCCGCGCAGGACGTCGAGATCCGAGGTTTGCCCCTCGATCAGCAGCAGGTCGCCGCCCAGCAGATCTTCGTCGCCGCTCGGCATGACCGTGAGAGTTCCTTCGCGGAATATCGCGTTGACGCGAAAGTCGAAAACTTCCGCAAGGCGGCTCTTGTTCAGCGAAATCCCCGCGAGTTCACTCTCTTTGGGCAGGCGCACTACGAACATGCGCTCATCGGCGTGGTACTGCTCCTCGAGTTTGTCGGCGCTGAGGATTTCCACTTCCGAAAAATCGGCAAACTTCTCGAGCTGTTCGACGGCGTCGATTTCGCCCTGCACGAGAACGCGCTCGCCCTTGCGCAGCGGGACGTAAGCAAGGTTGGTGAGGCGGTACTGGTTGCGGCGCCAGAGGCCCACGACAGCCACGTCGAAACGGCTGCGGAAGCCGGCGTGCCGGACGAGCTCGCCAACGAGGGGCGAGTTGTCGTCGATCGTCACTTCCGCGTACGACACTTTCGCTGCCACCATCGACTTCAAAACCGGCGCCTCGCGCTCGATGACGAGGTCGGACCAGCGGCGCAGTTCCCGAAACTGGTCCACGCGGCCCTGCACGAGGAGACCGTCGCCGCGCTGCAGAATGGTCTGCCGGCCCGGCAGCGGTTCGCTGCGCCCGCCCCGCAGCAGGGCGAGGACGATCAGGCCGGTCGCGGTACCCAGTCGGCTCTCCGCCAGGGTTTTGCCGACGAGGATCGAATCCGTGGGCACACGAATCATGTAGGTGTGTTCGTGCAGCTTGTATCGGGCGCGCAGGCTGCGCTGACTGACCTGGCGGCCGTGCTCGGCACGCTTTTTCGGTAGCATGAAGCGACCGGCCAGGGCGACGAACAGCACGCCAACCACCATGACCCCGCCGCCGATTGGCGTGAAGTCGAAGAGTGCGAAGGGCTCGTAGCCGCTGCGCGTGAGAGACTCGCTGATCAGCAGGTTGGGCGGCGTGCCGATCAATGTCATGAGGCCGCCGAGCAGGGTCGAGTAGGCCAGCGGCATCAGCAGCCTGGACGCCGGTATCTCCGTGCGCCGCGCGACTTCGACAACCACGGGCAGCATCAGGGCGGCGACGCCGATATTGTTCATGAATGCCGATAGCACGGCTGCCGTGATCATGATGACGAAGATCATCGGGACTTCGCGGCGACCGCCGAGGCGCATGACCTGGCGGCCGATGATGTCGGCGATACCGGTTCGGGTCAGGCCCTCGCTGAGGATGAACATTGCCCATACGGTGATGACAGCGCTGTTCGAAAAACCGGCGAAGGCCTGGTCCGAGTCGACGAGCCCCATGATCGCGAGTGCACCCAGTACGAGCAGGGCCACGAGGTCCATCCGGATTACTTCACTGATGAACAGGATCAGCGAGACGACAAGGATGCCGAGGACCAGTGCGATCTCGAAGCTCATGTTGCGAAAAAATAACCTCCAGTTTGGCGTGCAGTATGCGTGAAACAATCTGCAACGCAAGCGGCACGAGAATCCGGGTTTTTCTTGCCAGACAGTGACCTGAACTTGTAAATCCATCCAGTACTGGATAAAAATACAGATGTTTTCAGGGGGAGCTCCGGTGCCCGCGGCAACAGCAGTCGACGATGCTATGGCGATTCTGAATCCTGCCCAGCGGGAGGCGGCGACCTATGGCCGCCGGGGCGACGATGCGTTTCAATCGGGACCGCTGCTGATCATTGCCGGCGCCGGCACCGGCAAGACGATGACGCTGGCACACCGGGTGGCTCACCTGATCATCGAGGGAGTAAGGCCCGAGCGCATCCTGCTGCTGACCTTTACCCGGCGGGCAGCGCAGGAGATGGGGCGGCGCGTCGACACGATCGTGCGCAATACCCTGGCAAGCCAGGCGGGCGGCCTCGCCGCGGCCGGCGTCCTGCCCTGGTCGGGGACATTTCACTCCGTAGCCAACCGCTTGCTCAGGCGCTATGCGGCGAATCTCGACCTCGACCCCGGTTTTTCCGTGCTCGACCGCGGAGATGCCGCCGACCTGCTGGACGTCACCCGGCATCAGCTCGGGCTGTCGCGCAAATCCCGGCGCTTCCCGAAGAAGGATACCTGCCTCGCTATCTACTCCCGCTGCGTCAACGCGCAGGCGTCGCTGCCGGACGTGCTGAATGACAGCTATCCCTGGTGCTGCGACTGGGAGGCGGAGTTGCGGGAGCTGTTCCGGCATTACATCGAGCGCAAGCAGCAGACCCAGTCACTGGACTACGACGACCTGTTGCTCTACTGGTACCACCTCGTCGAAGACGACGAGTTCGCGACCGAGATCGGAGCGTGTTTCGATCACGTCCTCGTCGACGAGTACCAGGACACGAACCTGATACAGGCAAAAATCCTGCGATCGCTCAAGCCGCACGGTGACGGGGTCACCGTGGTCGGGGACGACGCCCAGTCCATCTACTCCTTCCGGGCGGCCGAGGTCGAAAACATTCTCGGCTTCCCCGACCAGTTCATGCCGACGGCCCAGGTGATTTCGCTGGAGGAAAATTATCGATCGACCCAGGCGATCCTCGACTCGGCCAACCGCCTGATCGCCGAGAGCGACCGGCAATACAGGAAGCACCTGTTTTCGAGGCTCCGGCAGGGGGCGAAACCCCGCTATGTCGCCGTGGAAGACAGCGATGCCGAGGCGGCGTATGTCGTGAACGAAATCCTGGACAACCGCGAGCGCGGCATGCAGCTCATGGACCAGGCAGTCCTGTTCCGCGGGTCCCACCACAGTGACAGGCTGGAGCTCGAACTCGTGCGGCGCAATATCCCGTACGTCAAGTACGGCGGCCTGAAATTCCTGGAGGCTGCTCACGTCAAGGACGTCCTGGCAGTGCTCAAGTGGGCGGAGAATCCGCGCAACGAGGTCGCGGCGTTTCGGGTCCTCAAGCTGCTTCCGGGCATGGGCCCTGCGAATGCAGCGAAGTGTTTCCAGCACCTTGTTCTCAGTGACTATTCGTTCTCCGCGCTCGAGGACTTCCGGCCGCCGTCGGCCTGCGTGGACGAGTGGCGCGCGTTTCACGGTCTCATGCAGTCGCTCGCTGAGCAGAGCCTTACCGAGACGGGCTGGCAGGCACAGCTCAGCCAGGTGCGGCGCTGGTACCAGCCGCATCTCGAGCGCCTCTACGATGGCCTCGATACGCGGCAGGCGGATCTCGAACAGCTGGAGCAGATATCGGGCCGCTACCCTACGCGAGAACGGTTCCTGACCGAACTCACACTCGATCCACCGAGCGCGGCCGGCGACCTCTCGGGTGATCCCCTGCTCGACGAGGACTACCTGGTGTTATCGACCGTGCATTCGGCCAAGGGACAGGAGTGGGAGGCCGTCTACCTGCTCAACGTATCCGATGGCGTATTCCCGTCCGAGTTCGCCACCGGCAAGCCCGAGCTCATCGAAGAAGAAAGAAGGCTCCTGTATGTCGCGATGACCCGGGCCAAACAGACGCTGTCGCTCATCGCGCCGCTCAAGTATCACGTCACGCAGCAGCGCAAGGACGGGGACCGGCATGTCTTCGGCGCGCGGAGCCGCTTCATGACCAGGCCACTGCTCGACACGCTCGAGCAGCGCTTTTTCGGCGCAGCAGAGCCGGGGGCAGGCGCACGCCTGGCCCTGTCGAGCAAGCGGCTCGACGTCGCCGGGAAGCTACGCCAGATGTGGTAAAAAAAAGCGGTGGTCGCAGACCACCGCCAGTCGGCACGAAACAAACAGCATAAGGGGGTTTAGTTTGTCGCGTTGATCTCTCGCGCGGCGACAGTGATCGTTTCACTGCCCACGCTGACATCACAATGCAGGCGCCTCTGCTCACTGGCCAATGCAGCCAGACTCAGAACCACGGTCAGCAACAATGTCGAGAGTGCTTTGAGTTTCATAATGCACCTGCCTTAGTGATCGTCCTTATCCCTAGGATGCATGGGGTGCCTCGATGGTTGCGAACGGATAGGAATAAAGCCGGGCCTTATGGCGCGAAAACAGTTTCGAGTGGAACGGATTCGCCGCGAGCCGCCGTGCCGGGACCAGGTATCAGGACAGGAATATGGCGTAGGCGGGGTTGTCGCTCTCTTCCCAGTGCGGGTAGCCGAGCTCCGCGAGGTGTGCCTCGAGTTCCTCGGTCTCGTCTTCCGACACGTCGATACCGGCCAGGATACGCCCGTAGTCGGAACCATGATTGCGGTAATGAAACAGGCTGATGTTCCAGTCGGTGCCTATCGCGTTCAGAAAGTCGAGCAGGGCCCCGGGGCGCTCGGGAAACTCGAACCGGAACAGCCGCTCGTTCTCTATGCCCTGCGAACGACCGCCGACCATGTGCCTGACGTGCAGCTTGGCCATCTCGTCGTCGCTGAGGTCGACGACGGGATAGCCTGCCTGTCGCAGGGCCTGCAGAATCTCCTCGCGCTCCGCGATGCCGCGCGAGAGCTGCACGCCCACGAAAATGTGGGCCTCGCGCGCATCGCTGTAGCGGTAGTTGAACTCGGTGATGCCGCGGCGCCCGATCGCCTCGCAGAACCGCCTGAAGCTGCCGGGTTTCTCCGGGATTTCGGCAGCCAGCAGCATTTCCATCTGCTCGCCGACGGCGGCGCGCTCCGCGATGTGTCGCAAGCGGTCGAAGTTGACGTTGGCGCCGCAGTTGATGGTCACGAAAGACTGCCCGGAGACGCCGCGCTCGGCCACGTATTTCTTGACACCGGCGACCGTGAGTCCGCCCGAGGGCTCGACGATCGACCGGGTGTCCTCGAATATGTCGCGAATGCCGGCGCAGATCTGGTCGGTGTCGACCGTCACGATTTCGTCGACATACTGCCGACAGAGCCGAAACGGCTCGTCGCCAACGCGACGCACGGCGACGCCGTCGGCGAAGATGCCCACGTGATCCAGCGTGACCGGTTCGCCGGCTTCCAGCGAGTCGCGCATCGCCGTCGAGTCGTCCGGCTCCACGCCGATGACACGGATGCCGGGGCTGACCGATTTCACGTAGACCGCGATGCCGGCAATGAGCCCGCCGCCGCCGATCGGCACGAAGATCGCGTCGATTTTTTCGCTGGCCTGGTCGAGAATTTCCGCGGCGATCGTTCCCTGGCCGGCGATGACGTCGGGGTCGTCGAACGGATGGATGAAGACGAGGTCCTGTTCCTGCTCGAGCTTGCGCGCGTGCGCCTGGGCCTCGTCGTAGCTGTCACCGTGCAGAACGACTTCGCCACCGAGGGCGCGCACTGCGTCGACTTTGATGGACGGGGTCGTTACCGGCATGACGATCACGGCGCGTATGCCCCGCTTCTTGCCTGCCAGCGCGACGCCCTGGGCATGGTTGCCCGCCGAGCTGCAGATGATGCCGTTGGCGAGTTCGGCATCGCTCATCGACGCCAGCTTGTTGTAGGCGCCACGCAGCTTGAACGAAAAGATGGGCTGCAGATCTTCGCGCTTGAGCCAGACGCGGTTGTTCAGCCGTGCCGAGAGATTTCGCGCGAATTCGAGCGGCGAGCGGATGGCGACGTCGTAAACGGCCGCATCACGGATGCGCTGGACGTAATTGATTTCGTTCATCACCGTCCTTATCGCATACAATCGTAACCATGAACAAGCTGCTGATAACGAACGCTCGATTGATCAATGAAGGCGAGGTGCGTGATGCCGACGTGCTCATTTGTGCCGATCGAATCGACAAGATCGCAACCGGCATCACGGCAGACGACTCGACCGAAGTGATCGACGCCGACGGCCGCTATCTCCTGCCCGGCATGATCGATGACCAGGTCCACTTCCGCGAGCCGGGCCTGATGGCCAAGGGTAATCTTGCGACCGAGTCGGCCGCGGCGGCGGCCGGCGGCATAACGAGTTTCATGGACATGCCGAACGTGAATCCGCAGACGACGACGGTGGACGCGCTGGCCGCCAAGTACGAACTTGCCACGGACCGCTGCACGTCGAACTACGGTTTCTATCTCGGCGGCACCAATACGAACATCGAGGAGATTCGCAAGCTCGAGCCGGGCAATGCCTGCGGCATCAAGGTCTTCATGGGTGCCTCGACCGGCGACATGCTGGTCGATGACCCACAGGTGCTCGAGCAGATCTTCGAGCACGCCCCGGTCATCGTGGTCACGCACTGCGAGGACTCACCGATGATCCGGGACAACGAGGCCCGGGCCCGCGAGCAGTACGGCGACGACGTGCCGATGTCAGAGCACCCGAAGATTCGCTCTGCCGAGGCCTGCCTCGCATCATCCGAGACCGCCATCGACCTGGCGCGGCGCCACGACGCGCTGTTGCACGTACTGCACCTGACGACGGCGGTGGAGATGGGCCTCTTCTCGGCGGCGCACCGTTCCGAGAAACGCATCACGGCCGAGGTCTGCGTGCACCACCTGTGGTTCGACGAAACCCGTTATGAGGAACTCGGGACGCGCATCAAGTGCAACCCGGCCATCAAGGCGGTGTCGGATCGTCAAGCCCTGCTCGCAGCGCTGAACGAAGGCCGCATCGATATCATCGCGACCGACCATGCGCCGCATACGACTGCCGAGAAGGCGCAGAGCTATTTCAAGGCGCCTGCGGGTCTGCCGCTGGTGCAGCATGCGTTGCTGACGCTGTTCGATCTCGTTGCCAACGGGAGCATCAGCCTCGAGCTGCTCGTCGATCGGACGAGTCACGCGCCGGCCGATATTTTCGGCGTCAGCGAGCGAGGCTACGTCCGCGAAGGCTGGTTCGCCGATCTCGTTCTCGTCGATGCGAACAGGCCCTTCCGGGTGGAACCGTCCAATGTCCTTTTCAAGTGCGGCTGGTCGCCCTTCGAGGGTCACGAGTTCACGTCGACGATCGATACGACGATCGTCAACGGCGAGCTTGTCTACCGCAACGGCAAGCTCACTGGCAAGCTTGCGGGAAGGCGACTCGGCTTCGAGCGCCGGCGCTAGCCGGGAAAATTGTTTACTTTCCGGTCGATCCCGCTATGCTACGGGCCATTGTGCTGGAGCGACTGAAGCCGGGGGGGGACCGGATCCGGCGTCTCTGAACGATGAAACCCACTGATATCTCTAATCCCGACTACTTTCACAAAGTCGTCGACTGCCAATGGGCTTGTCCTGCTCATACCGACGTTCCTCTTTATATACGCCTGATCGCGCAGGGGCGGTTCTCCGACGCGTACATGGAGAATCGCAGGTCCAACGTCTTTCCGGGGATCCTCGGGCGCGTTTGTGACCGGCCGTGCGAGCCCGCGTGCCGCCGCCGTCGCGTCGAAGACAAACCGGTCGCGATATGCCGGCTCAAACGCGTCGCGGCGGATCACCGCGACGACATATCGGCGCAGCTGCCCAAAGGCGCCGAGAAATCCAATGGCAAGAAAGTCGCCCTGATCGGCGCGGGATGCGCGTCCCTGGCGGTCGCTAACGATCTGCGGCCACTGGGTTACGAGGTGACGATTTTCGAGGCGCTGGATACTACCGGCGGGCTGATGCGCACCAATATCCCGCAGTTTCGCCTGCCGCCCCGGGTCCTTGACGAGGAGATCGGCTACATCCTCGACATGGGGGTCGACCTCAGGCTGAACCATCGCATCGATAGCATGCAGGCACTGCTCGACGAGGGCTACGATGCGGTCTTCGTCGGTACCGGTGCTCCGAAGGGCAAAAACCTGGAGATCCCGGGCCGTTACGACGCGGATAACATCCACATCGGCATCGCATGGCTCGAATCCGTTGCCTTCGGCCACGTCGAGTCCATCGGCGAGCGGGTGCTGATCATCGGGGTCGGCAATACGGCGATGGACTGCTGCAGGACCTCGCTGCGGCTCGGGGCCAGGGACGTCAAGGTCATGGCACGCAAGCCACGCGGATTCTTCAAGGCCTCGGACTGGGAGCTCGAGGACGCCGAGGAAGAGAACGTCGAGATCCTCGTCAATCATTCCCCGAAGTCCTTCGTCATCGAGGACGGCAAACTCGTCGGCATGGTCTTCGAGAACATGGAGTACAAGGTTGCCGAGGACGGCCGGATCGATCGGGGCACGGTTGTCGGCGAGACGACAATTCCGTGCGACGACGTGATCCTGGCGATCGGCCAGGACAACGCATTCCCCTGGATCGAGCGCGATATCGGCATCGAGTTCAACGAGTGGGACTGCCCGGTCGTCGACGAGAACACGATGATGTGTACCCGCGAAGGCATCTTTTTCGGCGGCGATTCGGCATTCGGACCCAAGAACATCATCTGGGCCGTCGCGCACGGCCACCAGGCGGCTATTTCCATTCACAAGTACTGCCAGGGCGAAGATATCAATGACAGGCTGCCGGCCGGCATGAACCTGTCCAGCCAGAAGATGGGCATGCACGAGTGGAGCTACTCCAATTACTACGACCCCGCGGCGCGCCGTCTCATGCCGCATGTCGACCTGCGGGAACGCTTCAAGAAGCTCGATATCGAAGTTGAGCTGGGCTTTTCCGCCGACCAGGTCATACAGGAGGTCGAGCGCTGCCTGAACTGCGACATCCAGACCGTATTCGAGGCCGATCTTTGCATCGAGTGCGACGCCTGCATCGACATATGCCCGGTGAACTGCCTCACGATCACCCATAACGGCGACGAAGGGGACCTGCGACAGCGGCTGTCGGCGCCGGCGGAAAACCTCGACCAGGCGCTCTATGTTTCCGGCGACCTGCCGCAGACAGGACGCGTGATGGTGAAAGACGAGGACCTCTGTGTGCACTGTGGCCTCTGCGCCGAGCGCTGTCCGACCGGTGCGTGGGACATGCAGAAGTCGACGGTGCTGCTGCCGTATGCCACCGACGAGGCGGCCGACGACGACAGCCGGACTTCAGCTGCCTGACGGGATACGGAGAGCATGGCCAGCATCAACGACGTCGTCATCAAGATTGCCACCGTAAACGGCACGGGTTCCGCCAGTGCAAACGGACTCCTCAGGAAGTCGATATTCCGCATGGGCATCCCGGTTGTCGGCAAGAACTATTTCCCGTCGAACATCCAGGGCCTGCCGACCTGGTACGAGATACGCGTCACGGGTGACGGCTACCAGGCGCGTTCGGACCGGGTCGACATCATGGTTGCGATGAATGCGCAGACTTATGCGAAGGACCTCGCCGACGTCCGGCCGGGCGGCTGGCTGATCTATGACTCGACCTGGCCGCGCCAGCGGCAACTCGATCGCGACGACGTCACCGTATTCGGTATTCCGCTGTCGAAGATGTGCAACGAGACCTTCGACGGCGCGCGGGCACGCATCCTGATGAAGAACATCGCTTATGTCGGCGTGCTGGCGGCGCTGCTGGATATCGACATGGCAACGATCACGACGCTGCTCGAGGAAACGTTTGCCCACAAGCAGCACCTGATCGACGCGAACATGCAGGCCATCGGGATCGGCTACGATTACGCAAAGGAGAACTTCGTCTGCCCGCTGCCCTGCAAGGTCGAGAGGATGGACGCGACGCAGGACCATATCGTCATCGACGGCAACACGGCTGCGGGCCTCGGGTGCCTGTACGCCGGTGCGACGGTCGGCGCCTGGTACCCGATCACGCCCTCGACCTCGCTGATGGATGCGTTCCGCTCGTTCTGCCAGCAGTACCGGACCGATCCCGAGACCGGCAAGCGCACCTACTGCATCATCCAGGCCGAGGACGAGCTCGCGGCCATCGGCATGGTTCTCGGCGCGAACTGGAACGGTGCCAGGTCCTTCACGCCGACGAGCGGGCCGGGCATCTCGCTGATGAGCGAATTTCTCGGCTTCGCGTATTACGCGGAGATCCCCGCCGTGATCTTCAACGTGCAGCGTGTCGGCCCGTCGACCGGTATGCCGACGCGTACGCAGCAGTCGGATATTCTCGCCTGTGCGTACGCCTCGCACGGCGATACGAAGCACGTGCTGCTGTTCCCGGCCGATCCCGGCGAGTGTTTCACGATGGCGCAGGATGCCTTCGACCTGGCGGAACGGCTGCAGACGCCGGTCATGGTCCTCTCGGATCTCGATATCGGGATGAACGACTGGATGGTGCCGGAATTCGACTTCGACGAGAGCCGCATCCCGGATCGCGGCAAGGTGCTCTCGGCCGAAGAGATCGAGAACATGGAAGTCTTCCATCGCTATGTCGATGTCGACGGCGACGGTATTCCGTACCGGACCTTGCCCGGCTCCCATCCGAAGGGTTCCTATTTCACGCGGGGGTCGGGACACACGAAGTACGGCGCCTACACGGAGGACTCGGCGGACTACCAGGAAGTACTCGATCGCCTGCTCGTCAAGTGGGAGACGGCCCGCAATCTCGTGCCGGAGCCCGAGATTGACTACTCGCAGTTCAACAGTGCGGCCATCCTGGCGATGGGCAGCAGCCACGCGGCCTGTGTCGAGGCGCGCGACCGGCTGGCCGCGCAGAACGTTGCTTTGAATTACTGCCGCGTACGGGCATTCCCGTTCAACGATTCGGTCAGGGAATTCATCGCCAGGCACGACGTCGTCTATGTCGTCGAGCAGAATCGCGATGCCCAGCTCCGCACGCTGCTCATGCTCGACAGCGAAGCCGATCCGGTGAAACTCAAGCCCTTGCTGCACTATGACGGCATGCCGCTGAACGCCGGCTTCGTGGTCACGCGGGTGCTCGGGGAAATCGCGAAGGGGCGTGCCGCATGAGTTATATAGGGAAGCCGAAAGTCGCCCATCCGAACATGCCCAGAAACGAGCTGGGCCTGACGACGCGCGATTACGAGGGTGCGGCGTCGACCCTCTGTGCGGGCTGCGGTCATGACTCCGTCACGGCGGCGATTGTGCAGGCCGTGTTCGAGCTCAACATCGAGCCTCACAAGCTGGCAAAGATGAGCGGGATCGGCTGCTCGTCAAAGACGCCGGCCTATTTCGCCAGCCAATCACATGGGTTCAATGCCGTGCACGGCCGGATGCCGTCGGTGACGACCGGCGCGAATGCGGCCAACCGCGACCTGACTTACATCGGCGTGTCCGGGGACGGCGATTCACTGTCCATCGGCGCCGGCCAGTTCGTGCATGCCATTCGCCGCAACCTCAACATGTGCTACATCATCGAGAACAACGGCGTCTATGGCCTGACCAAGGGCCAGTTTTCGGCGTCCGCGGACATCGGCAGCAAGCCGAAAAAGGGCTTGCCGAACCAGCAGGAGCCGATCGACGCGGTCAGCACCGCGCTCAGCCTCGGCGCGACCTACATTGCGAGGAGTTTCTCCGGCGACAAGGAGCAGCTCGTTCCGCTGATCAAGGGCGCGCTGCTGCACGACGGGTTCTCCCTCGTCGACGTGATCAGTCCATGCGTGACCTTCAACGATCACGAGGGTTCGACCAAGAGTTACGCGCACACCCGGCAGTTCTATCATCACGTCGTCGATGCCGATTTCATTCCCCCGGCCGACGAGATCATGACGGCCTACGAGGAAGGCTCGGTGATTCCGGTGAAGCTGCACGGTGGTAGCAAGATCATGCTGCGCAAGCTGGACAAGGACTACGACCCGACCAGCCGGGCTGCGGCGTTCAAGTACCTTCGTGATCGCTTCAATGCCGGTGAGATCATCACGGGCCTGCTGTACGTGGACGATTCGCGTGAAGAAATGCACAACCTCATGGGCAACGTCGACACGCCGCTTGCCGAGCTGCCGCTGGACAGCCTTCACCCGGGTGAGGCCGAGCTGAAGAAGATCCTGGGCCGCTACCGCTAGGCTGTGGCCCGGCGATCCCGGCAATCAGTCCCACAGTCGTTTCCACCAGGGCAGGTTCCCGGGTTCCGGCTCGTAGCCGTCGAACCAGGGGATCTTCGCGCGGATGCCATCGAGGTCCCAGCCCGTCAGGTTGGCGAGCGCCTGCGCCTCGCGTTCCTGGCGGTCGCGCACACTCGCCTTGTACTGCTCGGCTTCACAGCTGAGCGCGCCCTTGAAGGGGTGGCGTATCACGTAGCGCCCCTGGTAGTTTTGCCTGTCGCCCGTTTCCTGGAACACCAGGTCCTCGGGAAAATGCTCGCGGTCGTAGCGAACATGCAGGCGTGTAACGAAGACGTTCTGAGCGCCTGACGGGGCAATCCGGCCCTGGTCATTGGCCCAGAAGACTCCCAGCCGCCGTAACTCGTCGGCGCTCAACGGATCCGCAGCGCAGGGATCGCACCAGGCCATGTCCCAGGCATACTCGAGAAACACGGCGCGCTCGTTTTCCCTGATCGTCTGCTGCTCGAACATCGCCCGATAAAAATCCGCGAATTCGTGCTGGACGAACTCCGGCACCTCGTTATTGCTCGGCAGCTTGACGGTGCGGTAGTTGGTCGTCTCGACGCGGCCCGTGCGCGTCAGCGCGTAGACGAACAGCTCCTGTTTGCCGCGCGCGTTCAGCGTGCCGAGCCGGATGGGCAGCATGAACCTGTTGCTCTCGTAGGCCACCTGGATGGGGCGCAGGTAGGAGTAGCCGAGCTTCGCCTGCTCCTTCAGGTTTACCCGCGCCACGAAGAACCGCATGTCCTGCCTGAGGTAGCTGTCGACGACGCGCTTCGCCCCGCGCGGCAGCTTGTAGTCGTTGTCGTCGAGCCACTCGATCAGTCCGCTGCTCTCCGTGGCCGAGAGAATCAGTATGTCGTACTCGCCGACCGTGTAGCTCGCCTCGATGGTCACGCCGAGTGAGCGCCCGGCTTCGGCGAATTCGAATACCGATGGCGACGCGGCGTCGCTCATCTGCGAGCGTTTCAGGTATTCATGGCGAACGCACGGGTCCTGGTCGTGGTATTCCACGAGTCGCGGTGCGGTGTATGCGTCGAGATGTTCGATCAGGGCGCGGTCCGCGACGTTGATCTGCTCGCGCTCGATGAAGGTCGGAACCGGGATCACGATCGCAAAGTCTTCGACGTCCCCCTGGAAGTCGTTGGCCATCGTGATTACCGTGCGATCGCCGTCCCGGACCAGCACGACCTGCGAGGCCTGGTTGAAAAGTCCCGTATCGGCCCGGGCGACGTAGAAGCCGCAGAAGGCCTGGGCCGTGGTCGTCAGGGCGATCGTCAAAAGTGCTGTGACCGCGGTGATGAGGTAGCGCATCTTAAGCTCCTTTCATTAGCTGGCCGGCTGCCCTCGCCGGCTGTTTCCATCGGTACCGTTCGCCTTTCGAAAGCAAGTCGATCAGTGGCACGAACGGCGCAGAGATGATTAACGCGAGAATCGCGCCGTTGGGTTCATACAGGACGAACTGGATCGCATAAGCCAACACCGCAACCGAAACACCGTAGAGCCAGCGACCGATCACGGAGTTGGGTGTCGTCTTCGGGTCGGAGATCATGAAGAAGGCGAAGATCAGCAGCGCGCCGTTTTGCAGCTGGTGCAGCGGAATGCTCATCGGGTCACCCAGCCAGGCGGCGCGACCGAAGACGAGAAGCGCATAGGCGAGCAGGAAGGCGACGGTCGTCTCGGCACGCCGCGCGCGGGACAGTACCACCAGGCCGAGGCAGGCGAGGGCGAGTGCGCCGAGGGCCGCGCTGCCCCACTGGCCCGACGACAGCCACGCACGATCGAAACTCAGCGTGACGACGACGAGCGCGACGTTTGCCGGGTTGAACACGTGCTTGCCGTGCAGCCGAACGAGGAACTTGCTGGCGATGGCGATGAAAGCGGCGAGGGCCGCGATCGCGGCCAGTTCGGTACGCAGTAACAGCGTGAGGGACAGGGAGCTGATCAATGCGCTCAACGGGTCGAAACGCGGCAAGCCCGCGAGCCATGAGCCGACGAATTGTGTCAGCTGGGCGGTGACGATGATAGCTGCGGCGTTCTGCCAGCGAATTCCGAAATCGAGCCCGACAATGCCGTAGACCAGCAGGAGGCCGAGCACGGCAACCTGGTAAAAGCGCGGGTCCTGGCTACGAATGATTGCATCCATGCCTGTTAGGAACGCGGGCAAGGAGCAAGCGGGGTTAGCATGATCAAACGAAGTTCTTTAGTATTGCGCCCTGGTTTCGCAAGGGAATCCCGGTATTTCCGCACGAAGGCAGGCATGGACAAGACTCGGATATTCGGCATAGGACTGTCCAAGACGGGGACGACGAGCCTCACCCGGGCACTCGAGATCCTGGGCTATCGCACCAATCACTTTCCTTATTCAGCGATCCGCTTCGAACAGGGCGGGCTGCGGCTGGATGTCGAGCGGCTGCGCCGCTGGGACGCCGCCACCGATTCGCCTGTCGCGCTGTATTTCCGGACGCTCGAAGAACGTTTTCCGAACGCCAGGTTCATACTGACCGAACGCGACATCGATTCCTGGATCGCTTCGTGCCAGGACAATCACGTCTGGCCGGGCGACTACGTTAGCAACAAGGGCATCCGGCTGTTCCCGCACATCCGCAAGATCCTGTGCCTGCATCGCAAGGTCTACGGCGCCGAACGCTTTCACCCGGAGACGTTCCGCAAGGCGTATGCAGAGCATCGCGCAGCCGTCATCGAACACTTCCAGGCGAAGGGGCGCGAACTGCTCATCATGAATATCTGTGCCGGCGATGGCTGGGACCGTCTCTGCGAATTCCTGGACGTGCCGGTGCCGGACGTGCCGTTCCCTCGCGAGAATATCGGCAAGTTCAAGCGCTTGAAGCGGGTCAGCCGGCAGGCGTCATGGCGATTGCTGTCCGTACTGCCGACGCTGACGCTCAAGGAGCATCACGTGCAACGCATCATCGCTTCCGGAGCATATGGCGATTGACCAGCCAGCGCAGCGCGATAAAAGTGAGTATCGCGACGGCGAGGGACGAGACGACCGTGCCGGTATTCTCGAACCAGCCGAGGTAGCGGGTTACGCCGCGACCGAACATCCATCCTGACAGCACCGCCGCCGTGTTTATGACGGCTACTGCCACCGCGTCGAATACGAGGAATCGCCGCCACGCATAGTGCGCTGCGCCGAGTAGCAGGATCTGCGCGATCCTGAGACCGTAGGCGAACTTGATAGCGATGAAGAACAACACATCACGCTTGCGGTAATTGCTGCGCAGCCGAATGATCTGGTCGTCGCGCTCTGTGAAGTGGCGGCTGTTGCGAATCCAGTCCGACAGGCGCGAACGCGCAAGTGCGAACCAGCCGATGTCGGACGTGTAATTGCCGAGGAACGCGCCCGCGAGTATCAGTGGCCAGGGAACGTCGGCCGAACCGGCGAACGTCGCAAACACAAGGATTACGATCGTGCCGCCGATGAAGCTGCCGACGAAGCAGGACAGGATGGGTGCGACCAGCAGCCAGTCGCTGACCTGGCTGGCCAGGGATTCGAACATGGTTTACCCGCGCTCGGGTCGATTCATCAGCTGCGAATGATAGCCCGTAACGGGTTGGCGCTGCCGCTCCGAGGGAACACGGTCCGGTCGAAGAATGCCTCTTCGAGGCGCAGGTTCTACAGCGGGATGCCTTCCCGCCGTTGACGGCGCCGCCCACCAGCACCGCCGCCGAGTCGGGCAGCTTCCGCAATTCCTTCGGTTCGCGCGAGGGGCCCTGCAGCTGGTTC
Source organism: Woeseiaceae bacterium (assembly GCA_041572475.1). Lineage (GTDB taxonomy): Bacteria > Pseudomonadota > Gammaproteobacteria > Steroidobacterales > Woeseiaceae > UBA1847. The sequence continues at coordinate 54,670 of JBFFSI010000001.1, read as the reverse complement.
AGTAACCAGGCGCGCGGATTGCGATCGATCTTCTCGAACTCGCCGGGGGGCGCCGAGACCGAACCGATTCGCGGCGATCACGGTTTGCAACTTCATAGCCGGCTCCACGGTCGGTCAAAACCCGCGCTTGCGTCTACACTAACAGTAGACGAAAGTCGCGATCATCGTGTCAATAACGCGCTGCCGCGGATCTGGTTGACCTGCCGCGGCATTTCGGGTGCAGGGACGGGTTTGCAGGACATTCGCGGCGCGGCGCCGCAAGTTTTTTGTAAAAGACAATAAAAACAATGAGTTAGAAATGCATCCAATCGGGCCTCGGCAGGCATCTATCCGGTGAGAACTGCTCGAGGAGCAGCAACACAAGTGGAGAACTGAAAGTGGCTGAAGAACTAATACCGATCACTATGTTTATTGGGCTGGCTGTCGTAATGAGCCTGTTCTTCTGGTTCAAGTACCGCTCCCGCAGCGACATGCAGGCGACGATTCGCGAAGCGATCGCCCGGGGGCAGGAACTGAGTCCGGAGATCATCGACAGGCTGGGACATCCGCGGCGGCAGAAGGACCAGGATCTGCGCCTCGCGCTGATCTGGCTGGCGATTGCGGCGGGCCTTGCGCTCTGCGGCTTCTTCTTGCCGGACCCGACAGACAACGCGTTTTACGGTACGCTGGCAGCGGCGGCCTTCCCGTTCTGCATCGGGGTCGCTTACGTGATCATGTGGCGCTTTGCGAGTAGAGAGCAATAACCAGCCCCGCGACATTGGCGAACGCCGAGGATCAGTACCTCGTCGCCCTGGCTGTCGCGTCCCAGGACACGGCAGCCTTCGGCGAGCTGATCCGGCGCCACCAGTCGCACGTGCGAAATTTCCTGCGCAAATTGACGGGGGATTTCACACTGGCCGACGACCTGGCCCAGGACTGTTTCCTGCATGCCTGGGACAAGCTGCAGACCTACTCGGGCAGGGGATCGTTCATCGGCTGGCTGCTGAAGGTGGCTTACACCACTTTCCTGCAGTCGAAGCGCAAGTCGAAGCGCTATGCCGAGATCCTCGACGAGGCGGGCCAGGTCGCGGAAAACGAGTCGAGGAGCTACACTCGAGTATCGGACGAAGTCTCTGATCTCGACAAGCTCCTCGCGGTGCTGACCGAGGAGGAACGTGCGGTGATGGTCATGTCCTATGCATGCGGACTGTCACACCGCGAGATTGGCGAAGCGACCGGCATGCCCGTAGGCACGGTCAAGTCGGTCATCTTTCGCGGCAAGGAAAAGATCAGGACGAGTTTTGACATCAAAGATCATCAACATGGCTGAGAAACTAAAGGACGCCGAAGACCGCCTGCTCGAGTCGCTATTTGCGGCCGAGCCCATTGCGGACGATGGATTCAGCGGCCGGGTCGTTACGCGAATCCGGCGGCGGCTATGGATCCGGCGGCTGGCGCTCCCGGTGGCAATACTGACCGGCGGAAGCATCGCGGCGAAACCGCTTGCCGAGCTTGCACTCGCGGCGAGCAAGCTGCTGGCGGTGATGCCGCAGGACCTGCTGGCAATCCCGGCCGACTGGCTGCCGCAGATCCAGCTGATCGTCGTCGGTGCGATGTTGCTCGGGGCCGGCTCGCTAGGTTTGCGTCTTCTCGAGGACTAGAAACGGAACCTGTTCCGTTGTCACCGCGATAGCGCTCGGTTACATTGCGAGCATGAGCCTGCGCGATCAAGTTGAACGTTTGCTCCCCAACTGGGAGCGCTGGTACCCGAGTCTGTTCGACGCGGCCAGCGACCTCGGGCTCATCAAGGCCGAAGTCTGCGATCCCAATTCCCTGTTGCTGACGCGCCGCCACGCGAAGGTCCGGCAGCGTGCCGAAGAGGCACATCGGGAAAAATGGGGCGGTAACTCGCAGGACTAGCCCGAGCCACGACATGACCTTCGACCTCGACGCCATTCGCGCCCAGTATCCCGCCCTGTCTGCGACCGACGAGGGCAAGCCGCGTCTCTACTTCGATAACCCGGCGGGCACGCAAGTGCCTGGCAGCGTCGTCGAGCGCATGTCGGAGTGCATGCTGCAGGCCAGCGCCAATCTCGGCGGGTATTTCAAGACCTCGAAGCTGGCCGGCGCCATCGAGGCCGGCGCGCGTGCGTCGATGGCCGATTTCCTCAACGCGCCCTCTGCTCAGGAAGTCATCTTCGGGCAGAGCATGACGGCGCTCACGTTTCATATCGCGCGATCGATCGGTCGCGCGCTGTCTCCCGGCGACGAAATCATCCTGTCGCGCATGGACCACGATGCGAACGTCGAGCCCTGGAAGCTCATGGCGCGCGACCACGCGCTTACCGTGCGCTGGCTGGAGTTCGATCCGCAAACATTCGAGTTCGACACCGCCACGCTCGATGATCTGCTGTCTGACCGGACCCGGCTCGTTTGCATCGGTGGCGCCAGCAACCTGACGGGCACGCTGCACGATGTCGAGTCGATGTGCCGCAAGGCCCGCGAGGCGGGCGCCTGGAGCTACATCGATGCGGTGCAGTCGGCGCCGCACGTCGTCACGGACGTGCAGGCCATCGGCTGCGATTTCCTCGTCTGCTCGGCGTACAAGTTCTTCGGTCCCCACCAGGGGGTACTCTGGGGCCGGCGCGAGGTGCTCGAGCGTCTCGAGCCCTACAAGGTACGGCCGGCGCCTGCCGAGCTGCCCTGGTGCTTCGAGCCGGGTACCCAGAGCCATGAAGGCATGGCCGGCACGACGGCCGCCGTCGACTATCTCGCCGCCATCGGCGCGGATGCCGGAGCTGGCCGGCGTGGCCGGCTCGTCGCCGCGATGCAGCGGATCTTCGACTACGAACAGGGACTGTCCACCCGCCTGACCGCCGGGCTTGCCTCTCTGCCGGGTGTCAGGGTGCAGGGGATTACCGAGCCCGCGGCGCTCGGCCGCCGCGTGCCGACCGTGTCGTTTACACACGAGCACAAAGCGCCGGCAGAGATCGCCGCGGCGCTGGCCGAGCGCAACATCTTCGTCTGGAGCGGCCACAACTATGCGCTGGAGGCGGCGGAATCGCTCGACATCAACGCCACTGGCGGCGCCGTGCGCATCGGTGCGGTGCACTACAACAGCGCCGCAGAGATCGACACCGTGCTCAGCGCGCTCGAAGACATACTGGCCTGACGGCGCTCTTTGCTGCACCGTCACAGTTCTCCGCTATACTCAATGCATCCGGCGCAACGCCGGCACACAATAATCACACACAAGGGGTTAACAATGAGAAAAGCACTAGTGCTGGCTGCGTCCGCCGCAGTCATCCTGCCGTTCGGCGCAGCCGTTGCCGATGAGCACGAGCAGGAGTCGTCGAACTGGCGGCTGGTCGAAGGCTGGACCTGCACGTACAACGACGGCATGGGCCGCGAAGACCTCGACGAGGTCAACGCGGAATGGAACGAATGGATGGACGAGAACGATCAGAACGACTACATCGCGTTCCTGATGACTCCACAGTTCTTCGGTGAATTGAATTTCGACGTCGCCTGGATCGGCGTTGCGCGGGACGGCCACGCGTTCGGCAAGGGCACCGATCTCTGGCAGAGCGCGGGCGGTGAAGTCGCCGAGAAATTTAACGAGGTGGTCAGCTGCTCCAGCCACTCCGCATACGTCTCAACGAATATCAAGCGGATGCCGCCGCGTGACGAGGAGGGTGATGGCCAGTTCGTGCTGAACTTCTCGAACTGCTCTCTCGAGAATGACGGCGACGAAGCATTCGACGAGTTCATGGCGGCACAGAAGGAGTGGAACGCCTACGCCGATGAGCACGGGTTCGATTACAACGCCTGGCTCTGGTGGCCGATGTGGGGCGAGCTGGATGACAACTACGATTTCAAGTACGTATCAAGCATGCCCGACTATACGACGGTCGGCGCCAACTGGCAGCTGTACTCCGAAGGCCACTGGCGGAAGCGCAACGAACTGCTCAGCGGGCATCTCGATTGCGATAGCAGCCGCATTTACGATGCGACGATGATCAGGGACTGGGCGGACGAAGACTAAGCCCGGCGGTAGCTAGAAGTGCGGGGCGGCGCGACAGCGCCGCCCTTTTCATTTGCGGAACCGGAAATGAGAAAGGCCGCCTGAAGGCGGCCTTCCGTGAGATCGGTATTGGGGGGTCAGAGGGGATCGGAACGATGGTCCATGATCCGGACAAGACCCAATGGTTCACGCAATACCTTTGACATCTCACTAGACATGGATCACCTCCTTTAACGTTGTTTGCCCGGGGTGAGTATCTAATGAAATTCCACCAATTCCAAGAAAAATATTCGATTAAAAACAATGGTATAAAAGCCACTTTTGGTGCGCTATGATATTCAGCTCGGTCGTGGCCGCCGCTGCGCCGACAGCCCGCACTGCTTCCGGCATCGAAACGCATGTATACTCGGGCTCCTGCTACAATCGCCCAGGCGATGACTCAACGATAACGACAAGTGAGACCCCAATGGCAATCGCAGATCTGACAAGTGTATTGAAAATCTTCGGTGGCGGTGACGTGAGCGAGGCCGAGCAGCAAGAGCTGTTCAAGGAAGTGCTGCTGATGACGCTGGCGAGGGCGGCGGATGCCGACATCAACATCCAGCACGCCGAAGTCGACCGGATACGCGAGATCCTGCGGGAGCATACGGGCGAGGAATTCAGCGCCAGTGACATCCGTGTTGCAGCGCGCGACGAACTTTACGCCCAGGCGACCCTGAAGAAGTACCTGGAGAGTGTCCGCAGCAAGATGAGCGACAGGCAGCGGGGCGAGACCGTGACAGCGCTGGCGGACGTATTGCGAAGCGACAGCAACGTCAGCGTGCTCGAGGTGGATTTCTTCAACACCGTTGCCAAGGCGCTGCGGGTAACACCCGCGGAGCTGGCCGGCCTCTATGCCGGGGATATCGACTGACAGCCGTCGGCTCGGCCGCAAACTATAACTGAACCATTGCTGAACGACCCGCGCGCATCATGCGTGCGGGTTCAGTATCCATTCATGCGTGGGGTTTTCTAATGTGCCTGAGACTCGGAGAACGAGGAAGAGCACATGGAAACACGCATTCAGTCAGCTACACGGAAGAACCTTATTCTCGCCTTTGCCGCGATGGCCGGCCTGATGCTCGTGTCAGGCGCGCTACTTGCGGACGAATCGGGACGGGTGTCCATGACGACGCAGATGTCACGCGCGGATCGCGACCTGGGTTCGCCCGGCGCGGTCAGTGAGAACACGTTTGCGCCGCTGGTCGTTACGGGCTCACGCGACAAGCCCGCGCTGTCGGGCGCACAGGAGAAGGCGGGCCTGAGCGCAGCCCAGAGTCCGAACACGGATTTCTGGTTCTATTCCGCCGACGTCGTGCTTTTCAACGATCACGACAACGACGGGTATTACCACGGCATCGACCTGCTGTTCGACGCGGATACCTATTTCCTGTCGGCCGATGTTTATGCGGTCATTTACCTGAGCTACGAAGGCGGGCCATGGAATGAATACGCGACGACCGACACATTCACGCTCAATGGCACGAGCGCGGATGACGAGTACGTCATCGTGACCGAGCTTCTGTCCGGGTATCCGAGCGGCAGCTACGACCTGCTGATCGAACTCTTCGATGCCTGGGATGGTTCTTTCCTTGCCTGGTACGGGCCGGAGGACACGTCCGAGCTCGCTTTCCTGCCCCTCGAAGATGCCGCCAGGGACAGGCCGGTCGAAGTCATTCCCGAGGTCATCGTCGTGCACGAGCACGGTGGCGGAGCGACTGGCTGGGCGCTGCTGGCCCTGCTGCTGGGCGCAGCCGTAATCAGCCGCCGGCGCCGCTAGGTGCCGGCCGGCTGCCGCCGAAGTTCGGGCCCCTCGCGCCGCGCCGTGCGCATGACCTTGCGGCCCCACGCGGCGAGGTTGTCAAAGTAGACGTAAAGTGCCGGCACGACGAACAGGGACACGACCGTCGAGAATGCCAGCCCGCCGATAATTGCGCGCGCCATCGGGTAGTAGGGCGGGCCGTCGCCGCCAACCTGTGTTGTTCCGATGGCCAGCGGGGTCAGGCCGACGATCGTCGTCGCAACGGTCATCAGGATCGGGCGCAGGCGGTCGCGGCCGGCCTCGAGGATAGCCTCGTTCCGCGCCAGTCCGGCCTGCCGCAGGTTGTTCACATGATCGATCAGCACGATGCCGTTGTTCACGACCACCCCGATCAGGATCATGATCCCGATCGAGGCCATGAAGGAGAAGGTCGTGCCGGTAGCGGCGAAAAACAGGAACACGCCGAAGATCGAGAAAACGATCGAGCCGAGGATGATCGAGAACGGAAATAACAGCGACTCGAAAAGCGCCGCCATGACCAGGAAGATACAGGCGATCCCCAGCATGATGTTGGTCGCCATCATTTGCTGCGTCTCGTCCTGGCGTTCGAAGCCACGACCGAACTTCCAGCTGTAACCGGGCGGCAGATCGATCTGTGACATCAGTTCCTGCACGCGCGGCCGTATCTCGTCCAGCGACGCTTCGTCGTCGAGGTTGCCTTCCAGCACCACGGACGTCTGGCGATCAGTCCGCCTGATCGTGGCCGGTGACTGCCCGATTTCCAGGTCAGCGACGCTGCCCAGCGAGATGCGCTCACCGTCCGGCGTGAAAATGGGCAGGTTGTTGAGTTGTTCGACGCTCTGTTTTTCGTCTTCACGGAATGCGAGGCGCACGTCTACCTCGCCCGACTCGCCCCGGAACTCCCGCAGGTTCTGGCCGCGCATCGCGATAGCAATCGTCTCCGCGATCTCACGCGTGGTCAGGCCGACAGTCGCGGCGCGGTCGCGGTCGATGATGACACGCACCTCCTTGTCGCCGCTCTCGGCATCGGTGCGCATGTCCTTGAGGCCCTCGATCGACTCCAGCGCCCGCGCGATGTCGGTGCCGAGCTCATTGAGGACAGTGGTCGAGTCACCGGAGATCTGGAGGCTGAAGCCTTCGCCGCCACCCTGCTGCTCGAACTGGAAGCTGGGCTTGCCGATCGCAAGCGTCGGCATGTCCTTTTCGATGCGCTCGATGATATCCGTCGTCGACAGCGTCGCGTCTTCCTCATCGGTCAGCAGCAGCGTGGACTCCGCGCGTCCGAGGTCGTAATAGCTGTAGACCGAGCGGATGTTGAATTCGTCCTGCCGGGAGAAGAGATACTCTTCCACCTGGTCGACCACGGCCTCCATGCGTTCCAGCGAGTGCTGGCCCTCGATGTGATAGGGCAGGAACAGGCGCCGCCCGACGTCCTGCGGAAAGGCATCGAACTTGACGAGGTTCAGCGCGAGGGGCAGCACGCCGACGACGATAGTCAGGACGATACAGAGGGCCGTCCAGCGCGGGTGCCTGAGCACCCAGCCGAGGCCGCGTTGGTACCGGCGCGTCAGCCGCGAGATCAGGGCGCCCTCTGTGGGCGGCGGCGGTACCGAGACTCGCGCGGCCAGCATCGGGACCAGTGTCTGTGCGATGAGCAGCGATGCCAGAAGTGCGACGATGATGGTCGTTGCCACGTGCGTGAGGAAGACCATGATGTCGGTCTTGGTGCCGAAGATGATCGGCGCGAAGACGATGATCGTCGTCGCGGTGCCCGCGATGACCGCCAGGCCGACCTCATGCACGCCCGTCAACGTGGCCCGCAACGGGTGCGCCTTGTCTTCCGCGCGGTGCCGGAAGATGCTCTCGGTGACGACGACCGCGTTATCGACGAGCATGCCCACCGCCAGCATCAGCCCCATCATCGACAGGATATTGAGCGTGAGGCCCGCGAAATACAGGGCCCCGAGCGTAATCAGGATGGAGAACGGCACGGACGCCGTGACGATCAGCGTCGTCGTGACCCGGCGCAGGAACAGGTACAGGACCACCAGCGCAAGCAGGCCGCCGATGAGGCCTGCGTTGAGCAGATCGGACAGCGACTCCTTGACGCTGTCCCCCTGGTTGTCGAGCGAGAAAATCTTGATGCCCTGCATCTGCGGCAGAAGGCGGACCCTGTCGACCTCGGCGATCACGCGGTCGGTGACGTCCACCAGGTTCGACCCGGTCGTCTTGCTGATGGCGAGACCGATCGCGTAATCGCGGTCGAGGTGCCTGCCGTAGTTGCGCTCGGGCGTGCGCAGCGATACGTCCGAGATATCGCGCAGCCGCAGGCCGTTCTCGTTGATCTGCAGATTGCGAATCTCGTCGACGGAGCCGAATTCGCCGAGCGGACGAACGCTCAGGCGCTGCTCGCCGGCCGTGATCTTGCCGGCGCTGACGGCGAAATTGCTCTGCATCAGCAAGTCGTACAGGTCCCCAATATCGATGCCGTGTGCCTGCAGCAATGCCGGATTCAGCAGTATGCGGATCTCGCGCGGATCGACGCCCTGGAGTTCGACCCGGGAAACACCTTCTACGCGCTCGATGCGCCGCTTCAGCAGCCGGTCGAGCAGGTCGTAGCTGTCGGACAGGTCGCGATCGCTCGATATACGCAGATGCAGCACGGGCTGGTCGCCGAGCGAGCCCGTAAAGATGAATACGCGACGAATGTCCTCGGGCAGCAGGTGCCGGATGCTGTCGACCTTGGCGCGCGCCTCGATACCCTTGGTGCCCATGCTCTGGTCCCAGCCGAACTGCAGGAAGATCTGGGACTGCTCTTCCGATGAGCTGGAGAACATGGCCTCCACGCCCGACAGGGTAGCCAGCGCTTCCTCGATGGGCCGCGTAATCAGCCGTTCCACCTCCTCGGGCGTCGAGCCCGAGTACGGCACCTGGATGAAGATGCCCGGGAACTCGATATCCGGGAACTTCTCCAGCGGCAGCAGCCGGGAGGCGATGAGGCCGACGAGTGCGAGGGCGACGAAAGTAACCACGGTGGTCACCGGGCGTCGCATCGCAAACTCGGTGTGCTTCATTGCGCGCTCTGGGTCGCGGGCACGCTGCCGGCCGCCGGCCAGCGCTTGCGATCCATGATCGAGTACACGACCGGGATTACGAGCAGCGTGAGGAAGGTCGATACCAGCAGTCCGCCGATCACCGTGATCGCCATCGGCGCACGGACTTCCGAGCCCTCACCGAAACCGACGGCCATCGGCAGCAGGCCGAGCGCCGTGGTCAGGGAGGTCATCAGGATGGGTCGCAGCCGCGCGCTGCCGGCTTCCATGATCGCCTCGAACCGGTCCTGCCCCTTGGCGCGCAACTGGTTGATCAGGTCGACCAGCACGATCGCGTTGTTGACCACGATGCCGGCGAGCATGATCACGCCGATCAGCGCCACGATGTTGATCGTGGTGCCCGTCAGGAACAGGGCCAGCACGGCCCCGACCAGCGCGAGCGGTATCGTGAACAGGATCACGAACGGATGAATCAGCGATTCGAACTGCGACGCCATGACGAGGTAGACGAGGAAGATCGCGAGCGCAAGCGCGAACTGCATGGACTGGAACGAGGCCTGCATCTCCTCGCTCTGGCCTGACACCATTGCCGTGACACCTTCAGGTAGCGGTGTCCGATCGATGATCGCGCCTGTTGCGGCCGCGGCGGCCCCGAGGTCGCCGTAGGCCACGTTGGCCGTAATGATCGCGACGCGTTCCTGCGCGACGCGGCGGATCTCCGCGGGCCCCTGTGACACCAGGACATCGGCGACCGCGTCCAGGGTAACCGGGCGATCCGACGCCGGGTTGACGATCAGGTTGCGGATTTCCTCGATACTGGATTGCCGAGTGTCGACGCTGCGCACCAGGACGTCGATCTTCTTGTCGCGCCAGGTGTAGCGGGTCGCCAGCTCGCCGCGCACGTTGGCGACGACCCTGTTGGCGATGTCGCGGACGGCGAGCCCGAGTTTTGCGGCCCGTTCCTGGTCGAAGCGAATCTGGATTTCCGGATTACCGCGTTCGACGGTGGTCTTGATGTCCGTGAAGCGATCGGACGCCGTCATTGCGTCGACGATGGCGCGGCTCACGCGGCCGAGGCTCTCCAGGTCGTAGCCCGAGATCTCGACCTGCAGCGGGCTGGCGAAGGTCATCAATGCCGGCCGCGAAAATTCGTACTGCACGCCGGGCAGCCGCGCAAGCTCTTTGCGCATGGCGTCCATCGTGGCAACCTCGGCCGCCCGGCCGCTGCCGGGCTTCAGTGCCACGCTCAGTGTGCCCGTGTTGTCGCCGGCATCGACGGGATTGGCGTCGAGGCGGTTGCCGGTTCCCGCAACGGAGAAGTCGAGGTCGACGGCATCGATACCGGCGGTTACCCGCTGCGCCGCCTGGATGGCGCGATCCGTTTCGGCCAGCGGTGCGCCCGGAGGCAGTCTCAGGTCCACGTCGAACTCGCCTTGGGACAGCTGCGGAATCAGCTCGGTGCCGAGCCGCGGAATCAGCAACATGGTGCTGACGAAGATCATGGCTGCGGCCGTGAGCACGGCAGCCCGGTGTTGCAGCGACCAGCGCAGCATCGCCGGGTACACGGCTGCGATGGCCCCGTAAAGCCGCTGGAACAGCCAGCTCGGCACCCACAGCAGGGCCCAGGTCAGCCAGCGGAGCCCGGCGAAGGCGTAGCCGAAGAGGCGTACCACGAAAGCAACGCCACGTGTAAACCAGCCGGCCGGCCTGGGCTCGCCGCTGCCGTGTTCGTAACGGCTGCCGGCGCCCAGGGAGGCAAGCATCGGGATCAGGGTCAGGGCCACGATCAGCGAGAAGACCAGCGCAAAGGTGACCGTCAACGCCTGGTCGCGGAACAGCTGCCCGGCGATTCCCGAGATGAACACCATCGGGAAGAACACGGCGATAGTCGTGAGCGTCGCCGCCACCACGGCCGACGCCACCTCGCTCGTGCCGTTACGCGCCGCCTCGAGAATGTTTTCGCCCTGTTCCTTCTTACGGACAATGTTCTCCAGCACCACGATAGAGTTGTCGACCAGCATGCCGACGGCAAGCGCGATACCGCCGAGGGACATGATGTTCAGTGATACGTCGTTGAGGTACATCAGCAGGAACGTGCCGATCACCGAGACAGGTATCGCGACACCGGTGATCGTCGTCGCACGGGAATCCCTGAGGAAACCGTACAGCACGATGATGGCGATGATGCCGCCGAGGATCGCGGCGTTCTTCACATCGTCGACCGCCGACGAGATGAACCGCGACTGGTCGTAGATCTCTATCAGTTCCATGTCGTCCGGCAACGAATCGCGCAAGGCGCCGAGACGGGCATGCAGGCGATTCGCGACCTGGACCGTGTTGGCGTCGCCTTCCTTGTAGACGGCCATCTCGACGGATTCGCGCCCGCGAACCCGCGTGATCGCTTCGCGGTCCTTGTAACCGCGCTCAACGGTGGCGATGTCGCGCAGGTAGACGGGTCGGTCTGCAACATAGGCAACTATCGCGTCGCGCATATCCTCGACGGTCTCGAATTCATTCAGCGTACGGACCAGGAATCGCTGGCTGCCCTCTTCCAGGCGGCCGCCCGACAGGTTGACGTTCTCGGCGCGAATGCGGGCCGCGATCTGCTCGATGCTGATGCCGAGCTGCGAGAGCCGCTGCTGGTCGACCCTGATTTCAATTTCGTCTTCGAGGCCGCCGCTGACCTTTACCGCCGCGGTCCCTTCTTCGGCCTCGAGGTCGTTCTTGATCCGGTCCTCGGCCAGGCGACGCAGCGCCTTGAGCTGTGCCTCGGAATCCTGCGACGCGGCGGCATCCTCGGTGTAGAGCAGGCCGAGCCGCATGATGGGCTCCGATGCCGGATCGAAGCGCAGGAGCAACGGCCTGCTGGCCTCGAGCGGCAGGAAGAGAATGTCGAGTTTCTCGCGCACGTCGACGCCGGCGACATCCATGTCGGTGCCCCAGAGGAATTCCAGCGTGACGTCAGACTGCCCGGACCGCGATACCGAGCGGACCAGGCGGACGTTGCGGATGACGCCAACGGTTTCCTCGATCGGCTTGGTCAGCAGGTTCTCTACTTCGACCGGCGCGGCCCCGGTCAATTCCGTGCGGACCGTGATCGTCGGGTAGGAAATATCGGGAAGCAGGTTGAGCTTCAGGCGCGACAGCGACACCATCCCGAACAGCACGATCGCGACGACGAACATCACGATTGTGACGCGACGTTCCGTCGCGATCTCAATCAGTCGTCGCATCGCCGGCTTCCTCTTCGTTGGTCGGGGCCGCCGCTTCCATCATCCCGGGATCGGCGTTGATGACGGTGACGCTGGCGTCTTCCTTGAGGCCAACGTGCCCGACGGTGATTACCTGGGCGGCATCGTCGATGCCGTCGACGATCTCCACCATGCCCCTGTTGCTGTAGCCGGTGGTCACCGTTCTGCGCTGGGCCTTGTCGTCGACCACGACGAAAACCGACATCTCGCCATCGTCTTCCAGGATGGCGCTTCGCGGCACCTGCAGCGCGTTCTCGTGCATGTCGTAAACGATCCCGAACCGGCCGAACATGCCGGGCTTGATTCGGCGCTCCGGGTCGTTGATCTCGACGGTCACCTTGAACGTTCCCGTCTCGGGATCGACGATCGGGCTGACCCGGGTGACCGACGTGACGATGGGAGCTCCGCGCAACGCGTCGATTTCTATGCCGACGGCCTGGTCCTCGCGAATATTCCGGTACTCCCTCTCGGGTATGTGCAGATAGGCGACGAGCGGGTCGAGGCTCGTGACCTGGAAGGCCGCCTCGCCGACGCGAATCGTGTTGCCGATCTTGACGAAGCGCTGCGCGACGACGCCATCGATCGGCGCCCGGATCTGCGTGTAGTCTAGCTCGAGTTTTGCGAGGTTGTACGAGGCTTCCAGGGCCTCCATCTCGTAACGGATCTTGTCGAAGTCGCCGCTGCTGATCAGGCCCTTCCCCTGCAGGTCCACGTTGCGCTCGTAGTCACGCTGCAGCTTGCGCAGCCGCGCCTCTGATTCACTGAGTTCGAGCCTGAGCATGTCGCCGTCGAGGCGTGCCAGGACCTGGTCCTTGACGACTTGCGTTCCCTCTTCGACGAGAATCTCGCGTACTTCGCCCTCGACCTTGGCAATGACATCCGCCTCGGCGAAGGCTTCGATCGGTGCCGTGCCGGAGTAGATCGCATAGATGTTGCCGCGCACGGGCGAGCTGGTCTCGACGGGAACGGGGGGCGTTTCTTCCTTTTCCTCGGTCTCTGCTGCCGGTTCTTCCGGTGCCTCCTCCTGGGCGCAGGCGCCCAGCAGCAGGGCACAGGCCAAGACGGCCAGGCCATGGCTATTCAGCGACATTGGGTCCTCCCTTTATCATCGCATCCCGGCTCTGAGATTATCCGGGATGCGCTTTCTCAGCCAGTGAAGCTTTCTTCGACCCTGTTACTGGCGAGAACCTTGCTGCCGTCACGAAGTCCGCCGTGACCAACGAGGACGATCTCGTCATCGTCTTCGAGGCCGGCAAGGACCTGGATCCTGCTGTTGGCGGCGACGCCGGTCTCGATGATGCGTCGAGTGACCTCACCACCGCCATTCATGACGTAGACAGCGATTTCTTCGTCCTCGACGATCAGCGCTGACTCGGGGACGAGCAGCGCGTTTTCGTGCTTCTCGTAGGCGATCGTAAAGCGTGCGAACATGCCCGGCACCAGCTCGCCCATCGAGTTGTCGACGAGGGCGGTTGCCCGGAACGTGCCGTTGCGCGTATCGATCGTCGGGCTGATCCGAGCGATCGTGGCCGCAAATTCCGCGCCCGGGGCGGAGTCGACCTCGACGGTCACCGTGTGGCCCGCGGCGAACTTGGAAAGCTCGGCCTGCGGGATCTGCAGGTACGCTACGAGCTTGCTGTTGTCCGTGATGCGAAATACGGGCGTGTCTGCGGCAACGCTCTGGCCGAGCTTGACGTCACGGGAAGAAACGACGCCCGAAATCGGCGCGCGAATCTGCGAGTACTCGTAATTCAGCTTCTTCAGCTCGTACGATGCCCGCAACGCGTCCACGTCATACTTCAGGCCCTCGAACATCGAGACGCTGACCAGGCCGCGCCCGGCCAGATCGGTGTAGCGTTCGAGCTCCTTGCGCAGCTGGTCGAGGTCAGCCTGGGCGGCCAGCATCTCGAGGCGTGTGCGATCGCCATCCAGCCTGGCAAGCAACTGGCCCTTGACCACCGTGTCGCCCTCTTCGGCGAGCAGCTCGACGACCTCGCCACCCACTCGCGCCAGCACCGGCGCGTCGGCATCCGAGGTAATGGTCGACGTCGCCCGATAGGTGGCGAAGATGTCGCCGCGCACCGGCAATCCGACCTCGACGGGTACGGGCGTGGCCTCGCGTAATTCGGCAACATCAGGGTTACTGGCCTCGCCAACACCGCAGCCGGGGAGAGCCATGGTGCCAGCGAGGGCCAGTGCGGCGATCGTCAGTTTGCTCGTGTTCATCGTTGTTCCGTGGCTGGTAGGTCAGTTAGTGTTGTAGTGAAGTATAACACTAGTTAGGTATAACGCAACATCAGTTAAAGTGGAATTTCTGTACCCTATAAAAATCAATAACTTAATAAGGTCTCTGCCCTGGTCCCCGCGCCCGGGGGCGCGCAAAATCCGCTATTTGAAGATTAGATGCGCGGGCTTGCGATTTGGATTAGACGATTTTTCCATATGACTCAGGACGCCGTTTCGCCCTGCTTTTCGGCGGCGGGGTCGCGTCGCTCCCGCCTTGCGGCCAGCCGCTCCGAGACGTTGGCGCCGATCATCAGCAGGCTCGGTGTCAGGAACAGCGTGAGCACGGTAGCGAACGCGAGGCCGCCGGCGACCGACGAGGCCAGCTGCGTCCACCACTGGGAGCTAGGCGCACCGATTGACACCTCGCGCGCGATCAGGTTGATGTTCACGCCGAGCACCATCGGCATCAGGCCGACGATCGTGGTCACCGTGGTCAGCAGTACGGGCCGCAGGCGGATGGCGCAGGTCCGGAGGACGGCGTCGAAGGGTATTGCTCCGCGCCGACGGAGGACGTTGAACGTATCGATGAAGACGATGTTGTTGTTGACGACGATGCCGGCGAGCGTAATGACGCCGACACTGCTCATGATGACGCCGAACGGCATGCCGGCGACGAGGTGGCCGAGCAGGACGCCGCCCGTCGAAAACAGCACCGCGGTCAGGATCAGCAGCGCCTGGTAGACGCTGTTGAACTGGGTCACGAGGATGATCGCCATCATCGCCAGGGCCATGAACATGGCCTGCGCGAGGAACACCTCGTCTTCCTCCTGGTCCTCGATCGAACCCCGGAAGCGGACGTCGACCCGCGGATCTATGCCAAGGGTCGGCACGAGCTCTCGCAGCTCGGCGATTACGTCGGGCTCGAGATAGCCGTCCGCCACATCGGCGCGAATCGTCATCGTCCGCCGCGTGTCGGTACGGGTTATCGTGCTGACCTTCTGCGCAGGCACGCGTTCGACGAAGGTGCTGATGGGCACCAGGCCGTTCGGTGTCGGGATGCGCAGCTCGTCGAGCTGGGCGAGACTGCGGCTGTCGGACGGGTAGCGCACGCGAATATCGATCTCTTCGTCACTGTCGTCCGGGCGGTACTCGCCGATCAGGATGCCGTTGGTGACCAGCTGCACCATCGCGCCGACCAGCGTGATGTCGGCGCCGAAACGTGCCGCCTCGGCGCGGTCGACCTTGATCTGCCACTCGATGCCTGGCAGCGGCCGTCCGTCCTCGATGTTCGTGACGGCGCGGTGCTCTTCGAGGACGGCACGGACCTGCGCGATGGTGTTCTCGACCAGCGCCGGGTCGCGCGCGCTGAATTCGATATACACCGGTTTGCCGATGGGTGGACCGGGATCCGGCTTGCGGGTCTCGATCGTGATGCCGGCGAGGTCGGCCGTTCGCTGGCGAATATCGGCAAGGATCTCGTCCGCCTTGCGCCGCTCGTCCCAGTGCTTGAGGTTCAGCGTCAGCGAGCCGATCTGGTCCTGCGTACCTTTGACGTCGCCGGTCTTGGCATAGAGAAACTCGATCTCCGGCATCCCGAGGATGCGCTCCTCGACCTGCCTTACGAGCAGGTCTTTCTCGTCGGTCGACAGGTCGCCACGCGCCCGGATGTCGACCATCGCGAACGGCGGCTCGACGTCGGGGAAATACTCCGTGCCGCGACCGAAAGCGAAAAAGGAGGTGTAGACCGCGAGCAACAGCCCCGACACGATCGCGACGTTGCGCCACGGGTGCGACAGCGACTTCTTGAGGAATTGCACGTACCTGCCGGTGAAGCCGGTGATCGTGTCGAGGTCCCCCGTTTCCGCGGCCGAGAGGTTATGGCGGGCCTCCTCGGTATCCGCCCCGGTCTTGCCGAACATCGAACCCAGGGTCGGGACGATCAGCAGGGCCATCAGCAGCGACGCGGAGAGTACGGCGATCAGCGTCAGCGGCAGGTACTTCATGAACTCGCCCGACGTGCCCGGCCAAAGGGCCAAAGGGACGAATGCTGCGAGAGTCGTACAGGTCGATGCAATGATCGGCCAGGACATGCGCGCCGCCGCCCGCGAGTACGCCTCGAGCCGCGAATCGCCCTCGGCCAGGCGCCGGTCCGCCATCTCGGTGACCACGATCGCACCGTCCACGAGCAGGCCGACGGCCATGATCAGCGCGAACAGCACCATCATGTTGATCGTGGAGCCGAAGGCGCCGATCAGGAGGATGCCGAGCAGGAAGCTGCCGGGAATGGAGACGCCGACGAGCAGCGCCGAGCGCATGCCGAGTATGCCGATGATCACGATGAAGACGAGCAGCACGGCCGCGATCACGCTGTTCTGCAGCTCGGTCAGCATATCGTTGACGTCCTTCGACTTGTCGCGCGACACGCTGACCTCGATGTCTCCCGGCCACTGCTGGCGTTCCCGTTCCACGATGGCCATGACCTCGTCGATGGCCTCGATCAGGTTCGCGCCGCCGCGCTGTACGACCTCCATCGCCAGCGCCGGCTTGCCGTTCAGGCGCGCGTAGCTCTCGGCGTCCTTGTAGGTGCGCCGGACCTCGGCAATATCCTTGAAGTGGACGACACGATCGCCCACGGCCTTGATGGGCATGTCGAGCACGTCGCCGGCGGTCTCGAAGACGCCCGGGACCTTCACGGGGAAGCGGCCTTCGCTGGCCTGCATCGAGCCGGCCGCGACGAGCCGGTTGTTGCGGCTGATGAAGCTGATGATCTGGGCCTGGTCGAGCCCGTAGCTTTCCATCGCGAGCGGGTCGACGATGACTTCCATGAGTTCCTCGCGGACGCCGACCAGGTTGACCTCGAGCACGCCGCCCAGCCCTTCGAATTCCTCCTTCAGATCCTTGGCAATCCTGGTGAGCGTGCGTTCCGGAACGTTGCCGGCGATATTCAGCACGAGCATCGGGTCGAACCGCGACATCTTGACCTCGTTGACGGTAGGTTCCTCGCTGCCCTCGGGCAGTTCCGCCTCGGCCATGTCGACCTTCTCGCGCACGTCCTGCAGGGCCTTGTCGGTGTCGACTCCCGCCTCGAACTCGACCCGGACGCTGGCGCCGCCCTCGAAGCCCTCGGAGATCATCTCCTTGATGCCCTCGATCGTGCGCAGCTCCTGTTCCATCGGCCGGACGAGCAGGCGCACGGCATCCTCCGGCGAAATCCCGTCGTGCTGGATGTAGATGTAGATCACCGGGATCTCGATGTCCGGTTCGGCTTCTTTCGGGATCGTGACATAGGCCGCGATCCCGGCGATGAACACCGTGATCAGCCCGAGCAGGACCGTACGGCCCCGGGACATTGCGGCGTCGATGATGTTCATGGCTTGGGCGCTTCGGCTCCTGCCTTGATCGCGACGGCGGTCTCCACGTCGCTCTCTGGTACGGCATCAACAAGCGAGCCGGACGTGACGAAGCCCTGGCCGACGGTGATGATCGTCGCAGTTTGCGGCAGCCCGGCTACCCAGACGCCGTCACCGTTCGCGAGCGCGATGTCCGCGGTAACGAATTCGACCTCGCCGTCGGCGTTGACGATCTTGAGGCCGACGTTGCCGGCGTCGTCCAGGGTGAGCAGGGCCGGCGAAACCCGATGCGCATACACGCGCTCGGCGGGGATCAGCAACTCGGCCGTGCCCCCGGCGCGCAATGCGCCTTCCTCGTTGCCGACTTCGAGTTCGACGGTGTACGTCCTCGTCGCCTCGTCGGCGACGGGAGCAACGTAGCGAATCGTGCCGCGCACATCTTCCCCGGTAGCCAGGCGAGCGTCGGCAACGTCGCCGACGCGCACGTGTTTTGCATCGAACTCCGACAGGTTGGCGGACACGATGAGCTTGCGATTGTCGACGAAACGAGCGACCGGGTCACCGACCTTGACGAAATCGCCGACCTCGACGACGCGTTCCTGCAAAGCGCCGTCGAAGGGGGCTCGCACGACCATGCGCTCCAGGTCGAGTTCGGCGCGGGTGACTTCCGTGCGCGCGCCCTCGAGGAGCGCGATCGCCTCCTGCAACTGCGCTTCCGAGACGTAGCTGTCGGACTCGAGACGCTCGCGCGCCGCGTACTCGACTTCACGCTGCTTCAGCGTTGCCCTTGCCTGAGCCAGCCGCGCCTTGCGGTCGCGTTCATCCAGCCGGACGATCAAACCGCCGGCACTGACGTTCGCACCGCGCTCTGCGCCGGTCGCGACGACGCGGCCTTCGGTTTCCGCGGATACCTCGACGATCCGCGCCGGTGCCGTCTTGCCGTTGACGACGATCGTGCGCAAGACTTCCTCGGCAGACTGTGTCCGGACGCGGACGCTGCTCCGCGTGGTTTCCACGGCGGTCACGGCTGGCGCGGGGCCGGCCTCGTCGATCTCGTCGCCGCTCAGCGTGCCCGACAGGACCCACAGCGTTATGAGCAACGCCAGGCCGAAGGAATAGATCCACGAGCGGTGTCTTGTAAAAAATTCCTGTTGCATCTCTTTGGTTCCGATTTGCGGCGTACCTGTCAGCCCGTTGCCGACCGCTTCTGCGCCGCTGCCTCTTCCGTAAACATATGGCGGTTTTTCTCGACGAACTCCTTCATCGTCCTCAGCATGGCCCGACCGAAGTCGAGCGAAAATCTCACGCCGACCGGCCATTCCTCGTCGCAGGAGTTCTCGAACTCATCGATCAAGTGCAGGTTGCGCTCGGCATCCTCGATGCGGCTGTCGAGCACCTGCTGCACCTGCTCGGGCGCCATCAGGTGTGCAAAGCACATCGTCACGAGAAACTCCGATCGAATCTTGTGGGTAGGAGCGGGATTATCAAGCTCGCGCAGCAAATGCTGCATGCCGTCCTCGGTGATCCGGTAGACCTTGCGGTCGGGTTTACCTTCCTGGACAACTTCCTGGCAGCTCACCAGCCCCTGGTCGGCCAGCGAGGCCAGCGCCGGGTAGATCGAACCGAACCCCGCCGCGAAACAGTGGGCGAATGATGATTCGAAGGATTTCTTGAGGTCGTAGCCCGACGCCTCCCCGCGGGTCAGCATCCCGAGGCACACCGTTTTTACATCCATGACAGCCAAAGCGGCCTGTGCCGCCCCTATATCGAATTGATGTAACGAATTATATCAATCCGATATATTCTGTCCATACTCCGGGTGTTTCGGTTTGTAACTATACGGCGGTGCCCTCCGGCCTTTAGCTACATGAAAAACTGGGCCAGGAACGGGCTGAGCAGCCGGTTGTCGGGATCCATCTGGCGGCGCAGACGCCGGAAGAAGTCGAGGCGCTGGTTATAGGTCTGGATCACGTGCTCGGCACGCAGCGCGCGCGACGCGCTGATCAGCGGCAGGCCCGACCACTTCTCGGCAAACTCGGCGAGGTCGATCACGAAATCGTCCCAGCCCCGGCTCTGTGTCGACGCCGTGGTCAGCGCGATCATCGCCTCGTCGTAGGACGGCGACAGGACCGATCTCTGGTCCTTGCAGAGCCGGTAACCGACGGCGGGCATGTCGCAGCGGTAGCGCGTGCGCTGGTAATTTTCGATGCAGAAGTCACGGTAGGCTTTCGCGACCATGGAAAAATTCGCCGCCGGAAAACACCAGGTCGAATAATGGCAGCCGCGCGGCGTCCGGCGCTGGCTCGATTGTGCCGTCGCAAACGTGCCGGTGCTGACGAGCTTGGAGTTGACGATACCCTGGGTGGCTTCCGAAATGCCGTCGATCAGCCGGTATTTGACCGACGGGATCGGCACGACCCGGTTCAGAGACCTGAAAATGTTCGGCAGAACCGTGCTCTCGCCCCAGTCCTTGAGTTTCCAGGGCGCGCCGTAACTGTTCCCGGGCTGACTCTCGTAGCGCCGCAAGTCGATGTAGACACGGTCGCGGTAAGGCATCAGGTAGAACTTGAAGCCGACGTCGCCGTTGGCAAGCGCATCCACGAGCGAGGCGAACTTGTCGATGCCGACGCGCCGGTGCGTCGCCGTGAACGTGCGTATGGGGCGGACCCGCATCGTCGCCTCGTAGATGACGCCCAGCATGCCGAAACTCATGCGCATCGCGGCAAGCAGGTTTTTCTGGCTCGTGTCGACACGCAGCGGCTCGCCGTCGGGGCGCAGCACTTTCAGCGAGACGACATGACTGGAAAAATAACAGCCGCTGTTGCCGATGCTGGGACCGAAGCAGGGGGAGGCAATGGTGCCGCCGACGGTCCTGCCTTCCAGGTCATAGCCGCCGACGAGTTCGAGACCTTCTTCGGCCAGCGCGGCGACGAGTGAACCGAGCCGCACGCCGGCCTGGGCGGTCACGGTCCGGTTTTCTGCATCGATCCTGATGATGCGGTCCAGCCCGGTCGTCTTGAGGATCGTGCCCGTACTGGTGCGGTTGCAATCGGTCGCGGCGCTACCCGCGCCGTGGACACGCAGCGGCAGCGGCGTGGCGGCGGCCGGGTCCACGAGTTGACGCAGCAGGTTCAGGTTGGCTGGTTCGCGGGTCGTGGCGCCCGCCGGGGTCGGCTGCGCATAGGCGCCGGTCTTCTTCAGGTTGGTTGCATACATCCGTGTCTCCGCCAAAAGCATCCTTGTTCTGGCAAAGGCACAACGACGAGCGAGCAGAGGCCTGGGCGGCGACGATCGGATCGTAATGGCAACCCCGCTGTCCTGGACCGTAGCCGGTAGACCGGTGGCTTTGCGACCCTGCCTTTCGACAGGTGTGCCTTTGTCATACGCAAGAAGATCGTTGCACAGGTCCGAGGGGACGTCAACGAACCGCGTCCAGCTGTGGTGATCGGCGCGGATAATGTCAAATCGAGAGGTGCTTGCACGGGCGCGGATAGTGGCGCAAGGTTGTGCCGATGAGCGCATCGATTAGCCGGATTGCGGACGCGGCGCAGCTGGCGGCGGCCCGGATCGGCCCGCTGATTCGCAGCACGCCGTTCGCGAGGTCGTCGCATTTCAGCCAGGTGACGGGCGCAGAGGTCTACCTGAAGCAGGAAAACCTGCAGCACACCGGCTCCTTCAAGCTGCGTGGTGCAGCCAACTGCCTGATGTCGCTATCGGCCGACCAGCGCGCACGCGGTTGCACCGCGGCCTCGAGTGGCAACCACGGTGCCGCCGTGGCGTATGCGATGCGTGAGCTCGGCATCGAGGGGCCGATCTTCGTCCCTGAGCAGACCTCGCGGGCAAAGGTCGAGGCCATCCGGAGTTACGGCGGCGACGTTCGTTTCTTCGGCACCGATGGTCTCGACACGGAGCAACACGCGCGAGCTTACGCCGGGAAAGAAGGCCTGTACTACGTATCGCCCTATAACGACGAGGCGGTGATCGCCGGGCAGGGGACCTGCGGTGTCGAGATGCACGAGGAAGGCCCCGAACCCGACGCGCTGTTTATCGCCGTCGGCGGCGGCGGCCTGCTGAGCGGTGTCGGCAGCGTATTGAAGACGGTCAACCCGGCGCTGCGCGTCATAGCCTGTCAGCCGCAGGCTTCCGCGGTGATGGCGGAGTCGGTCGCGGCGGGGCGGATTCTCGATCTGCCGTCGTATCCCACCCTGTCCGACGGCACAGCCGGCGGCGTGGAGCCTGGTGCCATCACGTTCGCACTGTGCCGGCAGCTCGCCGACGAATTCATGCTCGTGGACGAGGAGGCCATCGCGGCGGCGATGCGGGATTACATAGGGGCGGAAGGACAAACGATCGAAGGCGCTGCCGGCGTGGCCATCGCCGCGCTGCTGCAGTCGGCCGAGACGATTCGCGGCAAGACGGTGGCCGTCGTTGTCTGCGGCGGGAACGTGAGTTCGGCCACGCTCGACAGCGTGCTGGCGCAGGGAACCGACGACTGACACCGTCACCGCAGGGAGAGCCCGTTGGGGGACCTTTTATGAAACGACTTATCGTTATCGTTGCGGCGGCGCTGGCCGCCGAGGCCGTCGTTGCATCCACGATCGCCATCTTCAATGTGAACGTGCTGCCCATGACCGCCGAGGTCGTCGTCCCGGGCCAGACCGTTGTCGTGGAGGACGGTTACGTAACTGCGATCGGGGACGTCGATGCGCTGCCGGTGCCCGAGGGTGCGACCGTCGTCGACGGTACGGACCGTTTCCTGCTGCCCGGCCTCGCCGAGATGCATGCGCATGTTCCGGACACGGGAACGGAGGCCATCGATCGGACCCTGACCTTGTTCGTCGCGAACGGCGTCACGACGATGCGGGGGATGCTCGGGCGTCCATCGCATCTCCAGTTGCGCCAGGACCTGCTGGATGGCTCGGTCTTCGGGCCCCGCCTGATCACTTCCGGTCCCTCCATGAACGGCAATTCCGTCGACGGGCCCGAAGACGCCCGCAGCAAGGTGCGGGAACAGCATGCGGCCGGGTACGACTTCATCAAGGTTCATCCCGGCCTCACGGCAGAAGAGTTCCGGGCGCTTGCCGCCACGGCGAACGAACTCGGCGTGCCGTTCGCGGGCCACGTCACGGCAGCCGTCGGTCTCGACGGCGCCCTCGAGGCGGGCATGGCGACCATCGACCACCTGGACGGCTACATGGAGGCGTTGATGCCGGCGGACAGCGATGCATCGGGTGGCTATGGCGGTTTCTTCGGCGTGCTGCTGGCGAGCCAGGCCGTCGAGGATGGTGTCGAGGCCCTGGCAAGAGCCACCGCCGAAGCCGGTGTTGCCAACGTCCCGACCGAGGCGCTGATCGAGCACCTGGTCGGCGACACGGCAACCGTGGATCTGCTGAGCAGGCCGGAGATGGCTTACATGCCCGCAGAGACCGTGGCGCGCTGGATCGAAGCCAGGGAGCGGCAGCTCGCCGAGCGCGGCTTCAGTGTGGCAGTGGCGGCGCGCGCGATCGACATCAGGCGGCGCCTGATTCTTGCCCTGCATGAAGCCGGGGCGACCTTGCTGCTGGGTTCGGACGCGCCGCAGGTCTTCAACGTGCCGGGATTCGCAGTGCATCACGAACTCGCGTTCCTCGTCTCCGCGGGCCTGAGCCCCTACGAAGCGCTGCGAACCGGGACCGTGGCCGTGGCCGGGTTTCTCGGCTTGAACACCGGCACGGTCGAGGTCGGCCGGGAGGCCGACCTGGTGCTGCTCGACGCCAATCCGTTCGAGGACATTCACAACACGCGCCGCGTGCACGGCGTGATGTTGCGAGGCACCTGGCACTCCGCCGACGACCTGTCTTCGCGCCTGTCGCGCTTCGGCCCATCCGCCGAGTGAGCCGTCCCAAGCGGTGCCCGTGCCTGCTAGAATGCGCCGGCACGGTGGCAGGCATTTCCGGGAGGCAAAAGGAATGGCGAACAGCAAAGATTTCGATCCGCGAGTACTCGAGCTCTTTGACGGCTACGTGCACGGCAAGCTGAGTCGACGGCAATTCCTCGACCGCGTCGCGCGGCTGACCGCCGGCGGCGTCGCCGCCGCGGCCATACTCGCCAGCCTGAGCCCGGACTATTCCCTGGCGCAGCAGGTCGCGCCCGATGATCCTGCAATCGCAACCGATTACAAGAAATATGCGTCCCCGCAGGGCGCGGGGGTCATGCAGGGCTATTTCGCCCGCCCGGCCGTTATCGAGCACAAGCTGCCGGGCATCGTGGTCATTCACGAGAACCGGGGTCTCAATCCCTATATCGAGGACGTTGCGCGCCGCCTCGCAGCGGCGGGTTTCATCGCGTTTGCGCCCGATGCCCTGACGCCGCTCGGCGGCTATCCCGGCAACGATGACGATGGCCGGGCAATGCAGCGGCAGCGCGATGCTGCGGAAATGGTCGAGGACTTCAGCGCCGCGGTGGGTTTCCTGCAGGATCATCCCGACTGTACCGGCAGTGTCGGCGCCGTCGGTTTCTGCTTCGGCGGCGGCATGGTCCTGAGACTTGCCGTGCGCCTGCCCGACCTTGGCGCGGGCGTCGCCTTTTACGGCGGGCACCCGGCGGCGGGGGACGCGCCGGCGATCCGCGCCCCGCTGATGCTGCACCATGCCGGTCTCGACGAACGCGTCAACGCCAGCTGGCCCGCTTTCGAAAAAGCCCTGGCCGATGCGGATCGCGACTACGTCAACTACCTCTACGAGGACGTCAACCACGGCTTTCACAATGACACGACGCCGCGCTACGACGAGGCGGCGGCCGAACTCGCGTGGCAAAGGACGGTCGAGCACTTCAGGGCCCACCTGTAGCAACCGGGTCCTGTTTTACTTCAAACGATGCGGGGTGATCCGTGCGCCGGCCGATCAGCCGGACGGCGGGCACAGCTGCAGGACACGCGTCGCTGCATCCTCGAGCGACGAGCCGATGCTGACGATGCCTTCCTCGTGTCCGGCCATGACCGCGAGCCGTGTTTTGCGAAAATCGGTATCCCGGTACAGCCGGCGGAACTCGTTCGCCATCTGGGGCGTGCCGTAGGGAACGTCGGGAGCGGTCGTCGGCAACCTGTTCAGGTAATGGCTCCAGAGAGCCCGGCTGTGGACATGGACGATGGCGCCGATGCGCTGGTCGAGCTGGTAGATCGCCGCGTGCGTCATGGCTTCCGACGAGGCCTGCACCAGGCCAACGCAACACACGAGGTTGTTGTGCACACTCCAGGAAGTGACCAGTGCGTAGTGCGATTTGTCGGTTCTTGCCAGGTGACCCGTCTGCGTGCCGCTGATCATGAATTGCCCGGGCCCGCCGCAGCGGACGCTGATATTGCCGTAGCCGATGCCGTGCTCTTTGTATTCGCCGATCAGCCCTGCCTCGAAGAGTGGCTGGCGCCAGGTTTCGAGTTTTTCGGCAGCGGCTGCGTGCGGTGCGGGCGCCTTCGTCCAGAAGCTCTGGTATTTGACGTAGCCTTCGTCGATCGTCATCAGGTCGCGTGCTCCGGGAAGAGCCCAGCCAGGCCGGCCTCGCTGGCCTCGCAGATGCCGCGTTCCGTGATCAGGCCGGTCACGAGGCGGGCCGGCGTCACGTCGAACGCGTAGTTGCTGATCGGGGTCGATTCGGTCGTCGTGCGCACGGTCCTGCGTACGCCGGCATCGATGCCGTGAATGTGGCTGACTTCGGCCGGGTCGCGTTCCTCGATCGGGATGTCTTTGATGCCGTCGCGGATGCGCCAGTCGATCGTCGTCGACGGCAACGCGACGTAGAACGGGACGTCGTTGTCCCGGGCAGCAAGCGCCTTGAGATAGGTGCCGATCTTGTTGGCGACGTCGCCGCAGCGCGTGGTGCGATCGGTACCCGTGATGACGATGTCGACGAGCCCGTGCTGCATCAGGTGGCCGCCCGCGTTGTCGACGACCAGCGTGTGCGCGATGCCGCTCTGCTCCAGTTCCCATGCGGTGAGCTGGGACCCCTGGTTGCGCGGCCGCGTTTCGTCCACCCAGACGTGGACGTCGATACCGGCCTGGTGGGCCAGGTACACGGGCGCGGTCGCCGTTCCCCAGTTAATCGTGGCGAGCGCGCCGGCGTTGCAGTGAGTAAGGACGTTGACCCGGCCGCCGCCCTTGGCCTCGGCGATTTGCTGCAGCAAGGTCAGGCCGTGGCGGCCGATGTTGCGGCTGATCTCGACATCCTCGTCGCAAATGGCTTCCGCGTCACGGCGTATCGCGGCGGCGATATCGGCATCGTCCTGCACGCCCTCGACGACCCTGAGGATGCGTTCGACAGCCCAGTGGAGGTTGACGGCCGTGGGCCGGGAAGCAAGCAGCGCAGCGGCAGCTTCGCGAACCGCCTCGCCCGGCGGCGTGCCATTCAATGCCGCGAGGTACAGGCTCCAGGCTGCGGTCGCGCCGATCAGCGGCGCGCCGCGCACGTACATTTCATCGATAGCGGTGAGCCCGTCCTGCCAGCTCTCGAGATCGTGAACGCGGAACTCGTGCGGGAGCAGCCGCTGGTCGATAACCTGGACGACCGCGGGGTCGCCAGGCTTCAGCCAGATCGTGCGGAAGCTGTCGTCAACCATCCAGTCCGGCCGAGAGTCTTGCGGCGCGCAGCGTGTTGGCCATCAGCATCGTGATCGTCATCGGCCCGACGCCACCCGGCACCGGCGTAATCGCCTTCGCAACCTCGCTCGCGCTCTCGAAGTCCACATCACCGGTGAGGCGGGACTTCAGCTCGCCGTCCACCTCTGTCTCCACGCGGTTGATCCCGACATCGATGACGACGGCGCCCGGCTTGATCCAGTCACCCCTGATCATGTTCGGCCGGCCGACGGCGGCGACAACGATGTCGGCCTGTCGCACGACGCCAGGCAGGTCGGGTGTCCGGCTGTGGCAGACGGTGACCGTCGCATTGGCCTTGAGCAGCAGGCTGGCCATGGGCTTGCCGACGATGTTGGAGCGCCCGACGACGACGGCGGTCAGGCCCGACAGGTCCTCGCCCAGGTAATCGCAGATCATGAGCATGCAGCCGGCGGGTGTGCAGGGGATGAATGCGTCGGCCAGGTTTCCCGAGGTCAGCTTGCCGATGTTGATGAAGTGAAAACCGTCCACGTCCTTCGCCGGCAGTATCGACTGGGTGATCGTCTGTTCGTCGAGATGGTTCGGCAGCGGCAGCTGCACGAGGATGCCGTGAATAGACGGGTCGGTGTTCAGGTCGTCGATCAGTTTCAGCACCTCATCCTGCGGCGTATCCGCTGCCAGTGTGTGCTGTATCGAGAGAAAGCCGCAGCCCTCGGCGCGCTTTTTCTTGTTGCGGACATACACCTGGCTGGCGGGGTCCTCGCCGACGAGCACGACGGCCAGTCCCGGCTTGACGCCATGCTCCTCGAGCAGGCGGGCAGTCTCCGCCGTAATCTGCTCCGAAATTTCCGCCGCTTTGGCCTTGCCGTCGATTCGTTCCGCGCTCATGGTCTCTACCGGTCGGTCGTTGATACGGGTGCACTCGATGGGAGCCGCATAGTAACGCCACGCAACGAGCGGGTAAAATCCTCACTAACCACAGCAACCCTTTCCGGGGCAGGCGATGAACGAGGAATGGCTGGAGCGCTGGCACGAGGGCCGAATCGGCTGGCATGAAGAGGACGGCAACGCGAGCCTGAAGAAGTACTGGCGGGCGAGTGGCTGCCGGGTACTCGTGCCGATGTGCGGCAAGACCCCGGACCTCGTCTGGCTGGCCGAGCAGGACAACGAGGTCGTCGGCGTAGAACTGTCGCGGGTCGCTGTCGAGGCTTTTTTTGACGAGCAGGGGCTTGGCTGCGACGTCGAGGATGGCGATATCCCGGTTTACCGGGCCAGGGAGCTGCCTATCGCGATCCACTGCGGCGACCTGTTCGAGCTTCAGGATCTCGCCTGCAATGCCCATTACGACCGCGGTGCGCTGGTTGCCACGGCGGCGGACCGGCGGCCGGCTTATGCGCGGCAAGTGAACCGCCTGCTCGAACCGATGCCGGAACAGTTGATCATCGTCCTCGAATACGATGACACCCTGGCCGAGGGTCCGCCGTTCTCGGTGCCGGCAGACGAGGTCCTCGGCTACTGGTCGGAGCTGGTCTGCGTCGAGGCTTACGACGACATCGCCAACGGACCGCCCAAGTTCATCGAGGCTGGCTTGCAGGAAATGACCGAGATCGTGTGGCGTTCGCCCTAGATGCCCATTTTGGCGAGGACGTCGGCGAGTTCGCCGGCAATTCGGGCCGCGACAGGGTGTTCGGCCGCAAATCGGGATTCCAGCTGCTGCGCCCGTTCCAGCGGCGAGGCCTCGTCGCCGGTGAACCGTTCGATATCCTCGTCGAGTTTCTCGAGCAGTGCGCGCGTCTCGGCGTCCAGTTCACTGCTGTCCTCGAGTTCGCGGTTCAGTTCCGCGAGTAACTCCGCCAGTCGTCGATTGCTCACGATGTTGTCCTCTGATCCTCAGGCGACGTCGGCATCGATGTGTTCCGACGATCCCAGGTTGTGGTGCCGTATCGGCAGCTCGCGTATGCGCATGCCGGTCGCGTCGAAGATCGCGTTCGCGAGCGCCGGCGCTATCGGCGGGGTGCCTGGCTCGCCAGCGCCGCCCAGCGAGCCGCCGCCGTTGATGATGTGCGTCTCTATTGCCGGGGACTTGTCGATGCGCAGCATCGGGTAGTCGTGGAAATTGGACTGCGCGACGGCGCCGCGGCGTATCGATATCTCGCCGTAAAGTGCGGCGGTCAGTCCATAAACGATGCCGCTCTCCATCTGGGCGACCAGGCCGTCCGGGTGCATCGCGTAGCCGGCATCGACCGCGCAAACGACGCGCTCGACGCTGAGCTTGCTGTCGTTAACCGCGACATCGACCACCTGGGCGACGATCGTGCCGAAGGACCGGTGAATCGAGATGCCGCGACCGTGCCCTTCGGGCAGCGCTTCGCCCCAGCCGGCCTTTTTCGCCGCAAGGTCCAGCACCGCCAGGAACCGCGGTTCGCCGGCGAGAAGCTCCCGCCGGTATTGGTAGGCATCCTTGCCGGCCGCGACAGCGAGTTCGTCGATGAAGGACTCGGTGAAAAACGCGTGCAGCGAGTGGTCGACGCTGCGCCAGGATCCCCAGGGCACGTGCGAGGCGCTCTCGGTGTAGACGATGCGCTGGTTGTCGACGGCGTAGGGAATGTGCGGCGCTTCCGCCGGGTCGTGCTTGTTGACGTAGTGGTTGTGCCAGGCCACGGGTTTGCCGCCGGCGTCGAGGCCGCCGCGGAAACGGCTGATGCTCGCCTCGCGGTAGTGGTCGTGCCGGATGTCTTCCTCGCGCGACCAGATCAGCTTGACCGGGTAGGGCACTTCGGCGGCGACGCGCGCGGCCTGGACTGCGTAGTCCGGGATCGACCTGCGCCCGAAGCCACCTCCAAGGTACTGGTTGTGGACGATCACGTTTTCGGTGTCGATGCCGATCGCCTCGCCGGCGCGCTTCGCGAATCCGAGCGGGTTTTGCGAGCCCAGCCAGAGTTCACACTTGCCGTCATGGACCCAGGCGGTGCAGTTCATCGGTTCCATGGGCGCGTGCGCGAGGAACGGCACGCGGTATTCCGCGTCGATGATCCTGGCCGCGCCCGCCAGGGCGGCGCCCGCATCGCCTGTGGCGAGGTCCACGACCTCGTCACCACTGTCGGCCGCCGCGTCCAGGTCTGCCGCGAACTGCTCGTATATATCGCCCTGTTCCCAGTGGCCGTTGCCGCCGTCGCCGAACTCTACGTGCAGGGCGTCCAGCGCCTGTTTCGCTTGCCAGTAGCCGTCGGCGACGACAACCACGGCGTCGCCGAGATCGATCACCTTGCGGACGCCCGGCTTGTCCTGGATCGATGCCGGGCCATAGCCGAGCACCTTGCCGCCGAACACCGGCACGGCCCTGATGCCGGCGTGCTTCATGCCGGGCAGTTCGGCGTCGATGCCGAAGACCGCCGAGCCGTCGACCTTGGGCGGGATGTCGTGGCGCGGCACCGAGGTGCCCATCATGCGGAATTCGTCCGGGCGCTTCAGGGCCGGCTTGTCGGGCAGCCTGCGCCGGGCGGCTGCCGGCGCGAGTGACGCATACGTCGCGGTCCGTCCGCTCGCCTCGTGATGAACCTGGCTGTCGCGCGTTACCAGGTCGGTGACCGGGACCTGCCACTGCTCGGCCGCCTCCTCGAGCAGGATTGTGCGCGCGGCCGCCCCCGTGACGCGCATCGCCAACTGGCCCGTCCCGCGCACGGACATGCTGCCCCCGGTCACCTGCAGCGCGATGGCTTGAGTGGCGCGGAAGAACAGGCCGTCGACGGTGTCGACGAGCCAGGCCGGGAAGTCGATGTCGCCTGCCAAGTAGCCCCGGGCCAGCGCGTAGTTCGCGTACTCCATGTGCGCCGGCGCTTCGAGGATTTCGACTTTTGACCAGTCGGCATCCAGTTCGTCGGCGAGCATCATGGCCAGCGTCGTGTGTGCGCCCTGGCCCATTTCGGCGTGCGGCACGATCGCGGTGACCGTGTTGTCCGGCGCGATCTTCAGCCAGACGTCGAAGACCGACTCGCCGTCGCCCGCGACGAGGCCGGCCACCTTGCCGGAGCGGTCGCCGCGGCGGATCGCGACGCCGAGCACCACGACGCCGCCGGCGGCCACGCCGGCGGTGATGAAAGCACGGCGTGACCACTTACCCATTGCTGTCCTTTTCCGTGGTCGTATCCATGGATTCGGATGCCCGCTTTATGCCCTTGCGGATACGCGGGTAGGTGCCACACCGGCAGACGACGCCCGCCATCGCCCGATCGATGTCCGCATCGGCCGGGGCTGGATTCTGTTCGAGCAGGGCGACGGCGGCCATGATCTGTCCCGACTGGCAGTAGCCGCACTGCGGCACCTGCTCGTCGATCCAGGCCTGCTGAACCGGGTGCAGGCCGTCTGCGCCGATGCCCTCGATGGTCGTGATCTGCTGCCCGGTAGCCGCCTGCACCGGCATGACGCAGGAGCGAATCGGCGCCCCGTTCAGGTGTACTGTGCACGCGCCGCACTGGGCAATTCCGCAGCCGTACTTGGTGCCCTTCAGACCCACGTAATCACGGATGACCCACAGCAGCGGCGTTGCCGGATCCACGTCGACTTCGTAGATCGAGCCGTTGACGAGCAACGTAAGCATGATCAGATTGACGGTACTCCAAGCCGCTCTGCCCGGCAAGCGGGCCGCGACCTGACGGTGGGCTGTGGATTGGCGTAAACTTGGGCGGGTACCTGCGAAGGAATCAGCCGATGGCAGAACCCCGACATTACGACACGGTGGCTTTCGATGTCCGTGACAACGCAGCGATGCTGTTTTTCGCGAAGACCACCGAAGAAGGGGACATATCCGACTACCTGCTGCTGATGCGGACCATCGAGGAAGATTTCGACTCGATAATCTACATCGAGATCAATGAAAAGCAGGTCGGCGGGCGAGACCTGATTCGCGAGGCCACCCTGATCGGCAACACGCTGTCGCTGCAATTCGGCGAGCCCCTCGAGGAACTGGGCAATGTGAGCGAGATCGTGTTGAGTTTCGCCGATACCACCGAGAACGGGAGCAGCATGGAGATGGGGGCGTTCCGGGTGCTGGGGGATGCGCTGCAGGGCGGCACCGCCTGAGCGTGGGCGGAGCGGAATACAGTCTCTACATCGTTCGCTGCGCGGACGGCAGCCTGTACACGGGAATCGCAATCGACGTCGCGCGGAGGTTGGCCGAACATGCCAGCGGCCCGAAAGGCGCGAGATATCTGCGCGGCAAGGGCCCACTGGAACTCGTCTTCGAACAGGCCGTCGGCGACCGCAGCCGGGCGGCACAAGCCGAATACCGCGTCAAGCGCCTGGACCGGGCGGCGAAGGAGGCGCTGATCGCGGGTCGCGACTCCCTCGAGAATTTTCTGGGAGCGGCCGTCGCCAGCTGATTCAGGCGTCCGGCGGCGCCTCCGGAAAGAGGACGAAGGTCTCACCGAATCGCGGCAGGTGAAGGCGCGTATCGGTCGACCAGGTGTCCCGGAACTGCTCGAGCCAGCCGGCGACGTCGACGATGTTTTCGATAAACCTCGGCAGCAGCAGCACCTCGCCGAAGGGTTGCGTAAAGTCGTCGAAGTGCACCAGGACGACGTGCCGGGCGCCCGTGGCCGTTACCATGGTCTGCCAGTAGCGCTCCGCGTATTCGCGCCCGAGGCTCTCGATCAGCTGCACGCCGAGCATGACCACGTCGGCCCGCGCGCCGGCGAGCGCAGGCTCGCTCAAGCCGGCGCTGCCCTGCACCAGCGCCGTCCCCAGCGGGTGTGCAATATGAATCGTATACGACTGCCCCTCACGCCAGGCCGACGCCGGCGCCGGCGTCGGCAGCGGCTCGTCGACGGTGCCGGCGTAGGGCACGCTGCCGCCCCAGCCAAAGGGGGCGTGCTGCGAATGCAGCATCGTGACCGTGAAGTTGCCGAAGCTGTACTGGTTGCCGTCCTCTGCGACGACGATCTGGTCCTCCGGAACGCCGGCGCCGCGGGCGATATTCGCTGTCGTCGCAGAACCGAGTACCGACGCGCTGCTGCGATTGGCGATGGCGCCGACGTCCATCGCGTGATCGAAGTGGGAGTGCGCGGGGATGATGGCGGCGAGCCGACGCATTCCATACCGGTCCATGACGTAGTTGATCCTGGCGGCATCGCTGTCCACCGGCTTGTCGAAAACCAGGTCCGACAGGGTCGGCCTGGAGATGAAGCCATCGATCAGCAGCTGCGTATCCCCGTCGTCGAACAACAGCGTCGAGACGCCGAGCCAGGTTACGCGAACCGCGCCCGCCGAGTTCTCATACGTCGGGTACGGCGCCCAGTCGATGTCATCGAGCGAGGGCCGGTCCCGCCAGAGCCAGACCAGTACGAGCGTGACCAGGACCACGGCAGCGGCTATCCCGAGGCCGGCGCGAATCGTCCAGCGGCGTAGCTGGTCCAGGGTCAGGGTCGGCATCAGCTCAGCATACCAGCGCGCTGCGTGTTACTGGCCCGTCGCGATGCGCGCGAGGTGCCCCGTGAGCGGCGCAAGGTAGTTACCCATGGCGTAGCCGAGCAGGGCCATCAGGATCGAGGCAGGCACGAGGTTCGGCCGGTGGTGTGCGGCCACGATCGGCGCCGAGGCGGCGGCGCCGATGTTCGCCGCAGAGGCAATGGCCACGCTGTGCACGTCGACGCGAAACAGCCACGCGCCGGCCAGGCAAAAGAGGCCGTGAATGAAAATCCAGACGAATGCGCCGGCGACGAACATCGGCGCTTCGGCGAGACCCGCGACCGATGCCCGCGCGCCCATGCCGGCCACGAAAATGTAGATCAGGGCCGTGCCCATCGCTGTCGAATTCGGCAGCTTCGAGATCGGCGTGGCCGAGAGCAGGAGCGCGACGGTCGTCACGAGGAGGATGCGCGTCGTCGATTCCGAGAACACGGTGCCGAGGGCGTCGCTCGTCGAGCCTACCCAGCCGGCGATGCCTGGCGCCACCGCCGTGCAGGCCCAGGTGACCCCGAGCACGGTAGCGACCAGGAACAGGTACTGCGGCATCGTCGGCGGATGGTCGTCTTCGGCATGTACCTCGGCGGCGGCGTCCATCGACGCGAGCCGTTCGGCGGGTACGCGGGCCCAGCGGTTGAAGCGGTCGGCGAAGTCGCGGGACATGAGCAGCAGCGGCAACCAGACGATGTAGATGACATTGTCGGCGATCACGGCCAGCCCGAACTGCTCCTCCGAGGTGCCGAGCATCTCGGCCGTCGCCGCCATGTTGGCGGTCCCCCCGATCCAGCTGCCCGCCAGCGCGCCGTAACCTTTCCAGGCATCGTCCGACAGGTACGGATGCACGAGCACGTACGCGACGACGGCGCCGACCATGACGCCCGCGGTACCCATCAGCATGACGGCCACGCCCTTGCCCATGACTCGCACGACCGCCGGGACGTTGACCTTGATCAGCATCAGTACGATGAATGCCGGGAGCAGGTAGCTGCTCAGGCCGCCGTACACCGGCGACTCGCTGGGAATGATGTCGAGGTTGTTCAGGAAGACCGGCGTTGCGTAGATAAAGAGCAGCGGCGGCAGGTAATTGAACAGTTTCGCCTGGGTTCTCTGCTGTAAGTAGAAAAAGAACGCGGCCACGAAAGCCAGCACGGCGAGGGTGCCGAGTGGTGACGAGATCAGGTCTCCGGCAGTTTCCATGTGCGCAAGGCCTCCGGGTAAGCGAAGCCTGCGAGTATAAAAGAATGTCGGCCGCTCGGCGCGCGGCAGTGCGTCAGGCGATCTGGGCCTGCAGGTCCTTGCGTGTCGCTTCGTCCGTCATTGCGGCTGACTGCAGCGTCAGCCACGCCGCATCCCAGTCCCTGACCTTGCTCGGCCCGAACACGAACTTGGCGATGAAGCTGTCGAGCCGGGCGACCTTGACGACGTTGGTTGGCGGCGGTGTTGGAAACTCGACGCGCCCGGTGAAGACGACGACGTTCGCGACCGGGACCTCCGGAACGGCTTTCTGCAGCGCCCGGGTCCGGCCCTCGTTCTGGATCAGCGGGTTCAGGAAACGCCGCCGCACCGTGCCGTCAACGTTGGTCCACTGCGGCTCGTCTTCGGCCCCGAACACGATGCCGTTGTAATGCTTGGTCTGGATGCAGAGGATGCCGCCGGCGGTCAGGATCGCGTGATCGATCTTGACGAGGCCGCCGTATGCACCGGGCAGGATGAAATCGTGAATCACGTCCTTGCTGCGCGCCTGCAGGACTCGTCGGATGCGCAGTTCACCGATACGTGCGGTGATAATTCCGAGTACGTATGTGGCGACCGAGCGAAACACCAAGGTGAGCAGCAGGGCGCCGGCGATCGTGAACAGGAAGGCGGCCGGACCGACGCTGGTGATGCCCGTCGCCTGCGCCGACTCGGCGGCGAGCGCCGGCAGGCCGAAAAGGGGTAGACAGCTTGCGAGGGTCCGTATCAGCACGATCATGGGCCTAGCATAGGCCTTCGGCGCGACATAATAGCTGTATCAGGTCACGTTTTTTGAATCTTGCCCGGGGTACGCCAGGTAGAAGCCGTCGATTTCTGCTACGCGGATCGGCGTGTCGTAGGCCGCACCGAGCACGTCGGCGGTCAGTACGCTTTCTTTTCGGCCGTCGGCAACCACCCGGCCCTCTTTCAGCACGATGACGCGCTCCACCTCGGGCGGGATCTCGTTGAGATGGTGAGTCACTATCACGAGGCTATGCCCCGTGCGGGCAAGCTCGCGGATCGTTTCCAGGTAGTCGAAGCTGGCGGCGAAATCCAGTCCACTGGTCGGCTCGTCGAGGATCAGCGTGTCGGGGCGATGCACCAGCGCCCGGCCCAGCAGGCAGCGTCGCTGCTGGCCGGTCGACATCGACCTGAGGGGCGTCGTGGCGAGCCCGGCAATCCCGAGGCGCCCGAGAATGCTGTGGGCGCGGGCCAGCTGCTCCGGCGTCACGCGGCGTGCGAGCGTGCCGTGCACGCCAATACTGGAATGAAAACCGGACACGACAACCTCGAGCGCGGTCGTGGTCGGCGTGTAGCGGGCTTGCAGGTCATGGGAGACGACGCCGATGTGCCGCCGCAGCTCCCAGACGTTCCAGTGATCCCGGCCCAGGATCTTCACCCGGGCGTCGTCGGCCACGACCGGGTAAAGCTCGCGGTTGATGGTCTTCAGCAGGGTCGTCTTGCCGGACCCGTTCGGCCCCAGGATGGCGACACGCTCGTGCTGCCCGATCGTGAGGTTCAGGTTCTCGAAGACGCGGGTCGATCCGCGCCAGATCGTCGCGTTGCGGATTTCGATGAGCGGCGCGTTCGGCATAAGCGCAGAGTCTACTGGAGCCTGGCCGCTGGCGTCAGGCCTGCGCATGCCGCCGGCGGAGAGCATGCCCGGTGTTATCATTGAAGGCGTCCCCGTGGCAGAGACTCAACCATGCCCGAAGGCCTCTGGCCGATCCTCGCGCTCATCGCTATCGTGATCGTCTACACGATTGCGAAGGTGCGGCAGTACATGCGTGACAGCGAGGAGCAGTGGCGCAAGGTGGACAAGAGCAAGCTGCGCGAATGGGATGACGACGATGATTGGGATTGACTAGCTGCGCCGAACGTCACCCTCGAGCAGCGAGTTGCGCACGAGCCGAGCGATGCTTCGACCCGTTCCGGTATTTTGCTTTACACTACTCACCGGCTTGGCAGGCGCCGAACAGGCGATCATCCGTACCCGCAGGAATCTCCTATGTTCAGCATCAGAAATTTGACTCGTGGACCGGCCGTGGTCGTGGCGTGCATCGCGCTGGCTGCCTGTGGTGAAGGCGAACCCGGCCCGGCGGCGGCCGACAAGGAGGCTGCCCGAGCCAACGTAGACGCGATGGCGCAACAGCATGCCGAGGACACGACGGAACCGAGCGAGGCGACCCTCGTCGCGCCGAGCAGGCCGGTCGTATCGGAACGCCTTGCCTATGCAGAAATCGGCGACGAGCTCGTGCACGGTCACTTCGCATTTCCCGAGGACATGGTCGACCCGCTGCCCGGCCTGATCGTCATCCACGAGTGGTGGGGCCTGAACGATAACGTACAAGCGATGGCGGAACGGCTCGCTGGCGAAGGGTATATCGTGCTCGCGGTAGACCTGTACGGTGGCAGGACCGCCGCGACGCCCGGAGAAGCGCAGGTCCTCATGCGGCAGGTCGTGGAAGACCCCGAATCAGCGCGGGTTAACATTCGCCGCGCGTTCGAGTTCCTGCAGACCGTGGGTGGAGCCCCTTCGGTCGGCTCGCTGGGATGGCGCTTCGGCGGTGGCTGGTCGCTGAATGCCGCGATGCTGTTGACGGACGATCTCGACGCTGCCGTCATCTATTATGGCTACGTGACCGACGACGAGGAACGGCTGCGGTCTATCGAGGCGCCAATCCTCGGCCTGTTCGGCGCCGAAGACCGGGGCATTCCGGTCGACCTCGTCAAGCGCTTCGAAGCGGCGCTGGACAGGCTGGGCAAGGACCACACGATTCACATCTATCCGGGAGCAGACCATACGTTTGCCAACCCGACCGGCGACAACTACGATCACGCTGCCGCCGAAGATGCCTGGCAGAAATCGCTCGAGTTCCTGGCTCAGAAGCTCAGCGTGGAGTAAACCGGCGCCGCGTCTGACTCGTCCCTGGCCGCATCGGCCCGGCATTCCAGCACCACGTCGAGCGGCAGCGTTGCGTAGGTAACCGATTCCCGCTCGCCGTCGCCGCAGCGCAGCGACAGCCGCGCGGTAAACGCGTCCTTTACCTCCAGCCGGGGAACGCCGGCATCACGGCCCCGCCGGCAGAAGCCGTCCACGCGCAGTCGACCCGCCTGCTGCTGCGGCAGCGGCAGCGTCGTGCGCATGACCGCGGAGTTGTCGAGGTCGTCGCTATCGAGCTGCAACCGCGTGTCCGCGATGCTGACGAGGACCGAACGAAGCCCCGCGGCAGCTTCGCAGCGCGGCTCGATCGACAATTCGAAAGCAAGGCTCGGCAGCGGCAGGTATTGCTGCCTGTCGCCTAGCGGTTCGATGACGACCAGGGCGGGCTCGGCGCTGGCCAGCACCTGGCCGCCGGGTGGCAGAGATTCCTGGCTCTCGACGACGCCGGCAAAGGCAAGCAGGGTAAAAATCAGCGCGCGCATGCAACAAAGACTACGCGAGGCTTGTCATAAAAAAAACGGTTGCCATGGTCAGACGCCCCGCGCTGCCTCGCAATTGATATAGACTGACAGGCCCGGTCAGGGCCAGGAACCGGCGTGTGATCCACAGAACACTCAACGTGACTTACAAGGTGGCGAAACGCATCGTGATCGGCGTTGTCGGGACCACCGTGGTCCTGATCGGGCTGGTCATGCTGGTTACGCCGGGGCCGGCCCTGGTCGTGATTCCCGTCGGCCTCGCGATCCTGAGCCTCGAATTCACATGGGCCCGGATGTGGCTGCGCAAGCTGCGGCAGGCGCTCAGCAACAACAGCCTGAACGGCAGGGCGGCTCGCGCCGAACACCACCGGCGCAGGGTCGATCCTGCGGCGTCGCCCCCCGGCGAAAAAGATCGGGCGCGATAGACCCTGAAACGGCGCGGCGTGAAAAAAAGAAAGGCGCCGGAGAGCTGAATTCGATGTTC
The DNA here is from genome assembly GCA_041572475.1 of Woeseiaceae bacterium. Classification (GTDB taxonomy): domain Bacteria; phylum Pseudomonadota; class Gammaproteobacteria; order Steroidobacterales; family Woeseiaceae; genus UBA1847. The sequence continues at coordinate 16,781 of JBFFSI010000001.1, read as the reverse complement.
GTCCAGCGGGCCATCCGACACGGATGTCTCCGGCGCCCCAGTTTCAACGGCAGGGGGCTGCCGCTGGGCCTCCATGGCCCGTTATGCCGGGCATCCAGCCGGCGATGAGCCGGTGCCGTTTCTGCCAGGTGATCAGGGGGAGAGAGACCTGGCCAACGGGCACCGGAGGGGGTTCTGTTTTCCGCCTCAATCGACGGAACCTCCGCACTACTGGTGTAATGCGGTCGCCGTCTCCGAATTCAAGTCGATAGATGCGGCAAAAGCCTGGTTGGCTGCCGAGCCGACGCCGAAGATGACGATGATCGCTCCGAGGAGCGCCAGGCGGTTGATGATCCTGCTGCTAGTCATGGTCCTTTCCTTGTGTCCTGTGCAGCTGTTGCTGCTAAGCCTAAACGTATACGCTACGTAATGCATAAGCCGTGCCAACTTTGTAAATCCAATAAAAACAAAGTCTTGACAACTTTCCAGTTGTTACGAAAATTCGTAAATAACGAAAGTTCGTAAACAATTTTTACGATATTTCGTGTAAACTCGCGGCATGCGCACAACCGCCGACTACCATTGGTTATTTCGCAAGCTGCCGGCGATGGCGACATCCATCGGCGCGGACGGCTGCTTCCTCGATGCCAACGACGCATTCCTCGGCAGGCTCGGCTACTCCCGGGAGCAGGTGGTTGGCAGGCGGCCGGACGAGTTCGTGACGCCCGACTCTCGGCGGCGCATCGAGGAGGAATTCGTGCCGGCACTGCGCCGGACCGGGCGTCTCGAGAACAAGCCGATCAGCCTGGTCGCGAGCTCCGGAGAGGTCTTCGACTGCGTCACTAACTCGCTTACCGAGCACGACCCGGATGGCAGCGTTATTCGTACGGTGTCGCTCTACATCGAGACAGGCGACCTCGCGCGCGCCAACTTCAAGTACCGTGATCTTTACCGGTCTACGCCCGCGATGCTGCATACCGTGGATGGCAACGCCAAGATCGTCACGGTCACGGATCGCTGGCTGGAGAAACTCGGCTACCGGCGTGACGAGGTTATCGGCCGGCCAATCACGGACTTCTTCACCGCGGCGGATCGCCAGCGCTTCGAGGGTGGCCGCCTGCAGGAGCTGTTGGAGCAGGGAGATTTCACCAACGATTCCCGCCAGATGCTGACACGTGACGGGCGGGTGCTCGACCTGGTGGTATCGGCAATCTCCCATCGTAACGCGGCGGGCGAGGTCGACCAGATGCTCGTCGCATCGAAGGACGTCACGGCCCGCAACCGAGCCGAACGTAAACTGCGTGTCGCCCTCGCCGAGAATGCGCGGCTGCGCGAGGAACTGGAGCAGGAACGCGACTACCTCCGCGAGGAAGTCGGTGTGGCTATGAATTTCGGGCGCATCGTCGGCACGTCCGCTGCCCTGAAGCGCATGCTTGGCCGCGTCGAGGCGGTGGCGGAGACTCCGGCCAGCGTGCTGCTGCAGGGCGAATCCGGGGTCGGCAAGGAGTTGGTGGCGCACGCCATTCACGCGCGCAGCCCGCGAGCGGACGGGACGCTGGTAAAGGTGAACTGCGCGTCGGTGCCGAAGGAGCTCTTCGAGAGCGAGTTTTTCGGCCACGTCAAAGGCGCGTTCACGGGCGCCTACCGGGACCGTATCGGCCGCTTCCAGCTGGCCGACGGTGGCACGATCTTCCTCGACGAGATCGGGGAAATCCCGATGGAGCTGCAGGGCAAGTTGTTGCGGGTGCTCCAGGAAAATGAATTCGAGCGCGTCGGCGACGACGTTACCCGGTCGGTCGATGTCCGCGTTGTAGCGGCCACCAACCGCAACCTGGAGCAGCTGATCGTGGACGGCGAGTTTCGCGAGGACCTGTTCTACCGGCTGAGCGTCTTCCCGATCGACGTGCCCCCGCTACGGGAACGCGGTGACGATATCATTCAGCTCGCGCAACATTTTCTCGAGCAAACCTGCAAGGATTTCGGGCGCCCGGTGTTGCAACTGACTCGCGCACAAGCGCAGAACCTGCGCAACTATGGCTGGCCCGGTAACGTCCGCGAATTGAAGAACGTCATCGAGCGGGCAGTCATTCTTTCCAGCGGCAACGTCTTGCGGCTCGACCTGTCGATGCCTAATCTAAACAGCCTGGCCGCCGCCCCACGCGACATCCCGTCGCCTGAGCAGGGGAAGGTGCTGACGGAAAAGGACATGCGCGAGTTCCAGCGGAGCAACATCATCGCCGCCCTGAAACAGACCGGCTGGCGGGTGTCGGGCCCAACGGGCGCCGCCCATTTGCTGGGCGTCAAGCCGACGACGCTGGCCGACCGAATTCGTTCGATGGGCATCAAGAAACCGTCGCGGCGCTGACACCGGGATCCGCATGCTTGCCAGGCTGTTATTCGTCGTTGCCGTATTGCTTGCGCTGCCTGCTGCCGGCGCGCCGAACGACACGCTGCCGGCCACCGTTCAGGCGGCGCTCAATGTCCGCAAGGTTCCACACGACACGCTGAGTGTTCATGTCCAGGACCTCGAGACCGGCGCAGTGGTCCTGGGCTGGCTCGACGACACGCCCCGCAATCCCGGCTCGACGATCAAGCTGCTCACGACCCTGGCGGCACTCGACATTCTCGGCCCTGCCTATCAGTGGCAGACCAACGTTTACGCGCTTGGCGACATCGCCGACGGCCGACTGGACGGCGACCTGCTGCTCGAGGGTCGCGGCGATCCCTTTCTCGTCACCGAGCGGGTATGGCAGATGCTGCGCAGCTTGCGCCAGGCCGGTATACGCGATGTCAGCGGCAAGCTCCTGCTCGACGACAGTTTCTTCGCGGTGCCCGAGCACGATCCCGCCGGGTTCGACCGGCAGCCGTTGCGCGCCTATAACGTTGCGCCGAACGCGCTGTTGATGAATTTCAAGGTGATCCGCTTCTGGTTCGAACCCGAACATGCCACCCGGCGGGTCCGAGTCTGGCTGGACCCCGCGATCGCCAACCTCGAAATCGACAACCGGCTGCAGCTCGTCACGGGTCCCTGCCGCGGCTACCAGCGGGGCATCACGATCCTGGCCAACGACGCAATGGACCGCATTTCGCTCAGCGGCCGGTTTCCTGACGGCTGCGATGCGTATCGCATGGACAGGACCGCCCTCAGCCACAATGCCTATGCCTACGGACTCGTCGAGTCGCTGTGGCGGGAATCCGGCGGCCAGTTCGATGGCGGCTGGTCGACTGCGTCGGCGCCGGAGGATATGGAGCCGCTGATCGAGTTCCGTTCGCTGCCGCTGGCGGACGTGATCACGCGAGTGAACAAGCACAGCAACAACGTCATGGCACGGCACCTGCTCTACACGCTGTCGGCGGAGGTACTCGGGGAGCCGGGTACCGAGTCCGGGGGGCGCAAGGTGATCGGCGACTGGCTGCAGCGAAACGGACTCGAGCTGTCTGCCCTCGCGCTCGACAACGGCGCCGGCCTGTCACGCAAGGCGAGGATGGCGGCAAGCGACTTCGGCGCGCTGCTGCGGTATGCGTGGCGACGGCCGACGATGCCCGAGTTCGTCGCCTCGATGTCGCTCTCCGGACTGGACGGAACGCTGTCGCGCCGCTTCAGGGGCAGCCCGATTACGGGCAACGCCCACCTCAAGACCGGTTCGCTCGACCACGTCAGCGCGATAGCCGGCTACCTGCAGTCGCGCTCCGGCAGGCGTTTCTCCGTCGTGATGCTGCACAACCACACCGACATTCACCGCGGGCCCGGCGAGGAAGTGCAGGAAGCCCTGCTTCGCTGGCTTTTCGAACAATGAGCCGGCCGACTGCGGCGCGGCAGGGCGGCTGTAGTAGAATCCCGCCGTTCGCTATTCGGAGGAAGTCGATGCGTCTTTTCGCTGGGGCACTTGGAGTGCTGGTGCTGCTGCCTGGCCTGGTGGCGGCGGAAACCGCGTACGTTACGGACACGCTGCAACTCGGGCTGCATCGGGCCGCCGACACGAGCGACAGGCCGTTTCAGAGCCTGAACTCGGGCCAGGAACTGGAGATCCTGTCGCGTACGACTTATTACGCCCAGGTCCAGCTGCCTGACGGGACACAGGGCTACGTGAAGGCCGGGTTTCTCGTCGCTGAGAAGCCGGCGAAGCTCATCGTCGAGGAGACGGCCGCCGAGCGCGATCGCCTCGCGCGGGAGCTCGAGGAGGCCCGCCGGGCCTTCGCCGCGCCGGCCGCGACGATCGACGCGCTCCGCCAGGAGAACGGTCAGCTGACGGAGAAACTCTCGGCCAGCGAGGAGCAGGCCGTCGAACTCCAGGAAGACAACGATGCGCTGCGCCGCCGCCAGGCCCAATACAAGTTCAGTATGCCGCTGCAGTGGGTTGCCGGTGCGACGGGCGTGTGCCTGATCGGCGGGTTCCTGCTGGGCCTCTGGTGGGTCGACTACCGCAGCCGGAAGCGCCACGGCGGTATCCGCGTCTACTGAGGCGGCTCACGCCGCGGCGGTCATGCCGTCGGAACAGCCGCCACGCAGCGGCAACCTGGCGCCGGAGAACAGCTTGTCGATATCCGCCTGCGAACGAACCTGTCGGGTCTTCTCGAGCTGGTCTGCCGTTATGTGCGGCGCGAAGAGTTGCACGAAATCCAGCATGTAACGCCGCAGGACGACGTCCTTGCGGAAGCCGATCCAGGTCGTGCTGCGGGGAAACAGTCCCTCTGCATCGATTGCGACCAGGTCTTTCTGATCGTCGCAGTCGGCGGCCATGCTGGCGACGATGCCTACGCCGAGCCCCATGCGCACGTAGGTCTTGATGACATCCGCGTCCCGCGCCGTAAACACGACGTCAGGCTCGAGGCCCTGCTCGGCGAAAGCCTTTTTCAGTGACGACTGGCCGCCGAAGCTGAAGACGTAGGTGACCAGCGGATACGGGGCGAGATCTTCGAGTGTCAGTTTGCGGTCGAGCTGAGCGAGTTCGTGACCCCGGGGCACAACGATCTTGCGGTCCCAGTGATAGCTGGGCACGAGCAGAAGGTCGCTGAACAGGTCGTGGGCGCCGGTGGCTATCGCGAAGTCGATCTTGTTGCCCGCGACCATGTCGGCGATCTGTTCCGATGTTCCCTGGTGCAGGTTGAGGCTGACGCCCGGGTAGCGATCACGAAACTCCCGAATGACATCCGGCAGCACGTAACGGGCCTGGGTGTGCGTGGTCGCAATCGACAGCGTGCCTTCCTCCTCGCGATAGAAGTCCGACGCGACGCTGCGGATGTTGTCGACCTCCGCCAAGATGACGCGCGCATGCTCGATGACCTGCTGGCCGGCCGCCGTGATGCCTCCCAGGCTCTTGCCCTTGCGCGTAAACAGCTGCATGCCGAGTTCTTCTTCGAGGAGCTTGAGCTGTTTGCTGACCCCCGGCTGGGACGTGTACAGCTTTTCGGCCGCCGCGGTAATGTTCAGCCCGTTGTCGACGATCGCAAGCAAATACTTCAGTTGTTGTAATTTCATGCTGAACGCTGCGTCGCTGCGTCTTGATATGTGACCGCCATAATCGTCTTTCGTTTCAATGCCGCGCGCCCGCCCGCCAGGACTCGTTCCTCGGAAACCGGGGTTCGCCAGGTGCGACCCCGGCTCGGCCCGCGAGGGTTACATATAACACAAAGTTATACCGAGCAATCATACTTTTGATTTCAGGCACTTGGCGGTCGACTCGAGGCTGAAAACGGAGCTTGCGCTCTCCTGCTGCCGCCGCCTTGTGTGCGCCGCAGCAAGAGATTCACGTGCAAGGCCGAACATTTTTGCTATACAGGGCAGCCAGGATCCCGCAACAAGGACACCCCGATGATCTATGACAACATCCTCGAGACCATCGGCAATACGCCGGTCGTTCGCCTGAATCGTATCGCTCCGAAGCACACCGACGTTTACGTCAAGGTCGAAGCCTTCAACCCGCTCGCCTCGGTTAAGGACCGGCTGGCCTTCGCCATCATCAACGACGCGGAGCAAAAAGGCACGCTCAAGCCCGGTCAGACCGTGATCGAAGCGACGTCCGGCAATACGGGTATTGCGCTCGCCATGGTTTGTGCGGCCAAGGGCCATCCCTTCGTCGCGACGATGGCCGATTCGTTCTCGGTCGAGCGTCGCAAGATCATGCGCGGCCTCGGCGCCAAGGTCATCCTGACGCCGGCCGCCGAGCGTGGCAGCGGCATGGTCAAAAAGGCCGAGGAGCTTGCGGAAAAGCATGGCTGGTTCCTGGCCCGGCAGTTCGAGAATCCGGCCAATCCCGAGTACCACGCCAACACGACGGGCCCGGAGATCCTGTGCGACTTCGCGGGCAAGCGCCTCGATTTCTGGGTGACCGGCTACGGCACCGGCGGCACCATGTCGGGCGCTGGCAAAGTCCTGAAGGTAGCACGGCCGGACCTGACCATCGTGGCAACCGAGCCCGCTGGCGCCGCACTGCTGGCTGGCCATGAATGGAATCCGCACAAGATCCAGGGCTGGACGCCGGATTTCATTCCCGACGTGCTGGACCGGGAGGTGTACGACGAGCTGCGCACGGTAACGGATGATCGCGCCATCGAGGTGTCCCGCCTGCTCGCCCACAAGGAGGGCATCTTTACCGGGATCTCGGCAGGCGCGACGCTGGCCACGGCGCTGGAAGTCGCGGAGGGCGCGCCGGAAGGCTCGGTGATCCTCGCGATGCTCCCGGACACGGGCGAACGTTACCTGTCGACGCCGCTGTTCGAAGGGGTCAACGAGGGCTCGGACGACGACTGGCTGGACACGCTCTGAGCCGATATTCGGCACATTTGGGCAAAAAAGTCCCTAGTTTGCTGATTTACTGACGAAAATCGGTTGTACATGAGACTTTAATCACAGCCGAAACGGCCGATAGCTGGCATCGTTGCGCTTTCCCGGCGCTAAGCCGGATCGAGCGGAGCCAGCTTTGTCGGCCGACCTTCACAACCTGCAGACCAGAAAGAACATCGGCAAGGCAAAGGGCCTGCTGCACTCACTCGTCCCGCGAGCGCAGTGCTTCTGCTTTTACGACACCGCGAGGGAATGCATCTGGAGCAGCGACGGCGCCGACGACCAGGAAGTCGACCGGTTCCTGCTGGAGTTTCCCGAGGAGGTGCTGGTCTCGACCGAGGCAGATCGCGGCGTGGTCAAGCGGACGCTGACCTCCGGCCGGACCGTCCTGCTGCTGCCCGTGCTCGGCGACAACAGCGCCCGGCTCGGGCTGCTCGTAGCCGTTTTTTCCAGGAACGCCGGCAAGGCTTCATCGTTCAACCCGGGCATGCTGGCCAACATCCTCAGGCCGGCCGTCGAGGTGATTGGCGAGAGTCTCGTGATTGGTCGCCAGCTGCAGCTGGCCGAGGCGCGCCGGGACGACATCGAAAAAGAGCTCGCCCTGGTCTACGAGGTCGACGAGAAGATCCACGGCACGACGCGCAGCCACACGGGCTTCGCGCAGCTGGTCGGCCAGAGCGGACGCTTCCTCGGCATCGCCTACAGCGTGCTGCTGATACCGTCAAAGAGAATCCGGGTCAGCGCCACGCACTCGAGCTGGAAGCATGTCAATCGGAAGGTCCTCGACCGCTACCTGATCGACCATATGCTGCCCAAGCTCGAGGGCAAACGCTGGCCGACGGTATTCGAGATTCCCGGCGTCGCGGGTGCGGATCATCTCTCGGAAAAGGGCTACCAGACCCTGCTGTGTCCGTTGTTCGACAGGCACGGCAATCTCGAGGGTGTGCTCGCCCAGCTCGGCAGGGTCGACAACGCCGAATTTACGCGTGCGGAGCGGCGCTTCATGTCGCACATCGTGCGCAAGGTCGAGTACGTCATCGAGCAGTCATTCGACTCGATGACCGGGCTGATGAACCGGGCTGGTTTCGAGGCCCAGCTGCACGAGTCCGCCAAAGCGATCCGCGAGTCCGGCGAGACTCACCAGCTGATCTACCTCGACCTCGATAACCTGCAACTCGTCAACGACACGTTCGGTCGCAAGGCGGGTGACGACGTCATCGTCCGCTTCGCCCGGTTGCTTGAAGAGGACCTGCCGCGCAATGCTGTCGTCTCGCGCCTGACCGGGGACGACTTCTGCATCCTGCTGACCCAGTCGGATGCCGAGCAGGTCCTCGAATTTGCTCGCACGATCCGGCACAAAGGCCAGGCGCTGCGTTACCTCGAGGGCGACGTGTCCCTGCAGGTGACGACCAGCATCGGCATCGCAGAGTTCGGCAACGACAACGACGAACCGGGCCGGGCGCTGACCGCCGCGCGCATGGCCTGCGAATCGGCGAAGGATCATGGCCGCGACAGGATCGAAGTCTTCGATGAGAAGAACCTGAGCGTCATTCGCCGGCACGACGACATGCAGATGGTCGCCCAGATTCAGCAGGCGCTCGACGCCGACGAGTTCGTATTGCTGGCGCAACCGATCGTCAGCCTCAAGGACGATGCGGCGCCGAACCAGTACGAGATCCTGCTGCGGATGCGCGACGGCGAAGGGGCAAGCGTACCGACCGAAGCGCTACTGTCGGCCGCGGAACGCTACAAGCTGATGCCGCAGATCGACCGCTGGGTGCTGTCGAAAACCATCGCCCAGGCCGCCGCTCACGTCGATGCGATCGAGCTTGGCAAGGCCGTGTTCTCGGTGAACCTCTCCGGCCAGTCGATAGGCGACGATGACATCCTCGCGTTCATCGAGCAAGAACTCGAGTCGAGCGGTCTGCCGGCAACGGCACTGCGCTTCGAGGTGACCGAGTCGGCGGCGGTATCGAATCTCGAGAAGGCGCAGGAATTCATCAATGTGCTGCGGGATCGCGGCTGCTCGATTGCCCTCGACGACTTCGGCGCGGGCCTCAGCTCTTTCGCCTACCTGAAGAACTTCAAGGTCGACACGCTGAAAATCGACGGCGGTTTCATCCGCGACATCACGACCAACCAGATATCCGAATCCATGGTCGCCGCCATCACCCAGGTGGCTGCGGTCATGGGCCTCGAAACCGTGGCAGAGTACGTCGAGACCGAGGAGGCCCGGGAGACCGTGGCACGCATGGGCGTCGACTACGCGCAAGGACATGCCGTGGGCAAGCCGGAACCGATTGCCGATGCGATTGCGCGGCTGGTGGACCTGCAGGAAGCGTCCGCCGGCTAATCCGTTATACCTCCTGGCACTGCTGCTAGACTCGTTGGCATGGAGAGCCTGCTCAACGACGAACTGGCGTCTGCGCTCGCCGAGTTGCCGGAGGCGTTGCGGCCGTCTGTCAGAAACTGGCTCGACCGGGCCGGGGTAAAAGACGCCGGATTCGTTTCGCGCCCCGAGTCGCTGGGAGCCCTGCTGCGCGTAGTGGCCTGCAGCGAATTTGCGGCCGCGACCCTGCGGCGCGAGTGGGCGTGGTTCCTCGATCAGGCAGCCGATCTCTCCGCGCCGCCGTCAGCCGAAGATCTCGAGCAATTCGCGGCGATGATCGCGGCGAGTGACGATCCGCCCGACACGGTTCGCAAGGCATTGCGCGGGTACCGGCACCGCTACCTGCTGCGCGTCCTGTGGCGGGAGGTGGCCGGGCTCGCAGAGCTCGAGGGAACGTTGCACGACCTCAGCCGGCTCGCCGACAGGCTGCTGGCCGCGGCGGCGGCGTATGCCGAGCGGCAGGTTGAAAAGAAGTGCGGTCGGGTACGGGACGGAAACGGGCGTCCGGTGTCACTGGTCATTCTCGGCATGGGCAAGCTCGGCGGGCGGGAGCTGAACTTCTCGTCCGACATCGACCTGGTCTTCCTGTACACCGAGGGCAAGGAGTCGGACGGCGAGCGGTGTCTCAGCGCGCACGAATATTTCGCGCGGGTCGGACGCGGGATCGTCGCCCTGCTCGACGAGGTCACCGAGGACGGCTTTGCGTTCCGCATCGACACGCGGCTGCGACCCTTCGGCGAGAGCGGCCCGCCCGTCACCAGCTTCGCGGCTTTCGAGTCTTACCTGCAGCAGCACGGCCGCGGGTGGGAGCGCTATGCCTACGTCAAGGCGCGCATCGTCGGCCCGCGGCCGTCCGCGGAGGCCGCAAGGGAATTGCAGGAGGAGCTCGTGCGGCCGTTCGTCTACCGGCGCTACCTGGACTACGGGGTGTTCGAGTCCCTGCGCGAGATGCATCGGCTGATCACCGCCGAGGTCGAGCGCCGGGACATGGCCGACAATATCAAGCTCGGTCCGGGCGGCATACGCGAGATCGAATTCATCGTGCAATCACTGCAGCTCGTGCGCGGGGGCAGCCGGCCGGAACTGCAGTCCCGTGAGCTGCTCGTCGTGCTGCCTCGGCTGGTCGGCCGACATGGGCTCGGCGCCGATGACTGCGCCAGCCTGGCCGAGGCCTACCGATACCTGCGGCGAGTCGAGAATTTCATCCAGGCAATTCGCGATCGCCAGGCCCACGATCTGCCGACCGACCCGCTGGATCGGCTCCGCCTGTGCGTTGCGATCGGGTGCCCCGACTGGGAGTCATTGCTCGAAGAGCTGGACCGCCACCGCAGGGAGGTGACCCGCCAGTTCGAAGCCGTCGCGTTCCGGGAAAGATCCGGCGAGCACCCGGGCACCGACGCCGAGGGGATCGCGGCACTGTGGTCGAGGGGTGCCGACGCGGCGGAGTGGGCGGCCCTGTTCGACGCCAGGGAGGTCGAGCAGCCGGCCGATGTTGCTGCACGGCTGGTCGCCTTTGCCAACCGGCCTGCGACACGACAGGTCGACACCGTGTCGCGGCAAAGGCTCGACGAGTTCATGCCGGCCTTGTTGCGCCTGGTAAGCGTCAGCGACGAGCCGCTGGTAACGCTGGAGCGCCTGCTCGCCATCGTGGAACAGATCCAGCGGCGCAGCGCCTACCTCGCCCTGCTGAACGAGAATTCGCAGGTCCTCGAGCGGGTCGTTCGACTCTGCGGCCAGAGTGCCTACATCGCCCAGCAGATCGCCCGGTTTCCGGTGCTGCTGGATGAACTCCTGGACCCAAGGATATACACGGCGCGCATCACCCGGAGCGAACTCGAGTCGGAACTCGAGGACCGCCTGGAGGCTGCGGAGGCCGCGGACAGTGAAGAGCGGGTCGCGGTGCTTGCCCAGTTCCAACGCGCCAGCCTGTTTCGCATAGCGGTCGCCGACTTCAACGAGAGCTTACCCGTCATGCGGGTCAGCGACGCGTTGACGGACGTGGCGGAAACAGTCCTCAGCTATGCACTCGATGTCGCCTGGTGTGACCTCGTGGGGAAACACGGCGAGCCGCATTTCACAGTCGATGGCGAACGGCGGCGCGCCGGATTCGGGATCATCGCCTACGGCAAGCTGGGCGGGATCGAGCTGTCCTATGGCTCGGACCTCGACATCGTCTTCCTGCACGACTCGCGTGGGACCGAGCAGGTCACCAGCGGTACCAGGCCCCTCGACAATACGGTGTTTTTCGCGCGGCTGGTGCGCCGGCTCATCCATTTCCTGACGACTCAGACCGGCTCCGGCGCCCTCTACGAGATCGACATGCGGCTGCGTCCGGACGGCGGCAAGGGCCTGCTCGTGACCAGTACCGAGGCTTTCGAACGTTACCAGGAGGACAATGCCTGGACCTGGGAGCATCAGGCCCTGCTGCGCGCACGCCCCGTGGCCGGCAGCGCCGTCGTCGCGCGGGAGTTCGAGCGGATTCGCGCGGAAACGCTCACGCATCGCGTACGGCGGGACACGCTGCGCAGTGATGTCGTCTCGATGCGGCAGCGCATGCGCAAGGAGCTCGATACGGGCGATGCCGAGGGTTTCGATCTGAAACATGGCCCGGGGGGTATCGGCGATATCGAGTTCCTCGTGCAGTACCTGGTGCTGGAAAATGCGGTGGCGCGCCCGGCGGTGATTCACTATCCCGACAACGTGCGCCAGCTCGCGACACTCGCAGCAGCACAATGCCTCGATACCGACACGGCTTTTCGCCTGCAGGATATCTACCGCCGCTACCGCCTCCAGCTGCACCACCTGACTCTGAACGAGAAGAAGCCGCTGGTGCCGCAGGCGGAATTCGTTGCCGAGCGCGAAGCCGTCGTTGCCGCCTGGCGCGCCGTGTTCGGCGCCGATCCGCCGTAGCCTGCGGCCGCGGCAGCCGCGTATAATTCGCCATCGTTTCAGCACCGAGGCAGACCACCCGTGGTATCCAGGCAAGGCACCGTCGACCAGAAGCTCATCGCGGCGAACGCGCAGCACCGGTACGAAGTTCAAACTTCGGACCTGCCGCTCTCCTGCCCGATGCCCGGGATGTATCTCTGGAACTCCCATCCCAGGGTTTTCCTGCCGATCGGGGAGAACGGCGAGGCCAAGTGCCCGTATTGCGGCGCCCAGTACTTTCTCGCAACGGACAAAGAGTAAGCAAAAGCGCCGAAGATGTCGCTAATTTCGTCGAAATGACGCTAAATGCTCCTGAGAGGCCTCGGTGTCGGAATTTGGAAAAATCGCGGGTGACTATTGCAGCCGAACGTCATGCGCCTAACTGACGGTAAAAAAGCTATAAAATCGCGGAAAAGTCATGAAAAATCGCTCAACGTGCAACGGAGTCGATTCGATAGCGCGTCCGGGCTGCTGTTTCCACGCTGAGCGTGAGTGAATGACCATTGCAGGCGATGACTCCGCTGAGTAAAAGTGCTTAAAATACGAAAAAACTTCATTAAAATGCTCGAAATAACGCTATCTTTCTTTATTTTGACGAAGACGAGAGTGTCAGCGTGATGGGTGATTTCGGTACCCGGAAGGCATGGCTTCTATCGGCTAAATTGCAGCAAATTGTCGCTATAAATCGATAAATTGACAGAAACAGTAGAGAAAACGGCTAACGGAGCCATCCTGTACGATCGTCTCGTGATTCGAGAAATCAACGAGGAGCGCTTCGAGCCGGGCGGCTGGCTGCACGCCGAACCCGTCGCGGGGACCCAGGGGTCCGCGGGGCGTGGCAGTACCCTGTTCGTCGGCAACGTGCCGCGCCAGTTCGTGCTGCGTCACTTCGTCCGCGGCGGACTGGTCAGCAAGCTCGTCCACGACAAGTATGTCTGGACGGGCGAGGAGGCGACGCGGTCTTTCGCGGAGTGGCGTCTGTTGGCCAAGATGGCCGCGCGCGGCCTCAGGGTGCCGAGGCCTGCGGCGGCCCGCTACGTGCGCCACGGCCTGTTCTACACGGCGGATATCATCACGGTCCGAATCCCGAAAGTGCGCCCTCTGTCGGAACTCTTGGCAGCGCGGCGTCTCGATGCGGATACCTGGCAGTCGCTCGGTGCCGCGGTGCAGGATTTTCACGCCCAGGGCGTCTGCCACTCGGACATGAACGCGCACAATCTGCAGATCGACGAGGATGGCGACTTGTGGATGCTGGACTTCGACCGGGGCGAGCTGCGTCAGCCCGGTCCCTGGCGACAGCAGACGCTGCGCCGCCTGCACAGGTCGCTGGAAAAGATCCGCTCACAGAACCCGTCCCTGTATTTCTCCGCCACCGACTGGGAGCAGTTCCTGGAGGGCTATTTCTCGGCCGCAAGATCGGCGTAATAGTCCGGGTAGCACTCCGGCAGGTCCTTGAACTTGCGGTGCAGCCAGAAGTACTGCTCCGGGCATCGCCGGATGTGTTCCTCGAGCACCTGCACGTAGCGGCCGGTGTCGGCGACGAGATCGTCGCTGGGAAAGTCCTCGAAGGGCTCGAGTATGCGTATCTTGTAGCGCCCGTCGGCGAGCCGCTCGGGGAAATACGGAATTGTCACGGCGCTGCCCAGCCGCGCCAGCGTCGAGGTCGCTGTCGTGTGCATGGAGGGCACGCCGAAAAACGGTACGACTTCGGCGCCCTTGCGGCTGAAACTCTGGTCGGGCGCGTACCAGACGACGCGCCCCTGCCGCAGCGACCTGACCATCGCCTTGATATCCCGTTTCTCGATGGTCCGTGCGGCGGATCGCTCGCGGCCGGTGCGCAACACCTCGGTAATGAAGTCGCTGCGGTTCTTGCGATACACGGCGTCGAATGGCGGTATGTGCAGCCTGAGTACTCGCCCGCTGATTTCCAGCGTCGTGAAATGCGCGCTGAGGAGGATAACACCGCGGCCTGCATTGACGGCATCGAGCACGTGTTCGACGCCCTCGATGGTCGTGAGCCGGGACAGCTGCCTGTCACTCGCCCAGCGGCCGAGCCCCATCTCCAGCAGCGAAATGCCGAGCGCCTCGAAATGGCGTTTCGCGAGCGCGTCGCGCTCGGCGTCCGCCATGTCCGGGAAGCAGAGTCGCAGGTTGCGCTTGACGATGCGGCGGCGCGTGCTGGCCAGCCGGAACGCCGCTCGGCCGATCAGCCGGCCGAGCGCCAGCACCACGCGATGCGGCAGCCAGCAGGCGCCGCGCAGCAGCCCGAGCCCGATCCATGTCGGCCAGTACCTGGGCGCAAAGAAATGGTGTAACGGTGTACGCGTGTCGGCCATCGCCGATCGGGCCTGTGGACGGCTTCAGCAGATGCAAGTGATTATTGCGAAGTCGCGGCGCCCGGTCTACTCGGACATGCCGTCCACGTAATCGGTGCTGGTGTCCGGAACCTCGCTGAGAGCCTCCTCTTCGGTCGGTGGCGGGGCCTCCTCCGTTTGTATACCGACGTGGAAGGCGGCGAAGCCGGGCATCACGACCTGGTTGCGCGCCATGCCGATGATGCGGCCCGAGTACGGCGAGCGCAGCTCGGACCGGGCGTTGCTCATCGGGTCGGTAATCGTGCCGAGGATGTCGCCCTCGCGCACCGTGCTGCCGAGGCTGACGTCGGACAGCAGGATGCCGCCGTTGTCGGCGCGGACCCAGGATGAGCGATAATAGACAGGTTCCGGTTCTCCCCAGAGCCGGCCGCGCTTGACCATGCCCAGCGTGTGGATCAGCGTTTCGATGCCCTTTACGCCCAGCTTTACCTCGCTGAGCTCGAGCTGTGACGGGCCGCCGGCCTCCAGCACGACGGCCGGGATACCGGCCTGGGTTGCCGCGTGCCGCAGGGTACCGACAGCCGGGGTGCTGTGCAGGATGACCATCGAGCCGAATCCCTGGGTCAGCGTCATGACATCCGGGTTACGCAGGTCGGCGCGGATCTGGGGCAGGTTGGCTCTTTCGAAGGAACCCGTGTGGACATCGACCAGTGCGTCGCAGTGCGCGATCACGTTGATAAAGAACGAGTGCGCGATGCGGGCGGCCGCGCTGCCATTCGGGTTGCCGGGAAAATACCGGTTGAGGTCGCGACGGTCGGGCAGGTAGCGCGAGCCGCGCCGAAAACCCTGCACGTTGACTATAGGTATGCCGATTACAGACCCGGCGAGCCGCCGGGCATCGAGGTTGTGCAGGACTCGCCGCACCATCTCGATGCCGTTGAGTTCGTCGCCGTGCACGGCTGCCGTGAGGCACAGGGTGGGGCCGGGCAGTGCGCCGTTGACGACGAGGACAGGCGTCGAAACCGGGACGCCCTCGAACAATTCGGTCGCGGACCAGGACAGGCGCTCTGCGGTTGCCGGCATGATCTCGCTGCCGAGAAACACGAGCGGTTCAGGCAGGCCGACCGCGGCTTCCACGGCGTCGGCGAGCGGCACCACGTGGTCGTGTCGTGTCACCGGATCGATGAGTTCTGCGACCGCGGCGGCCACTTCGCTCGAGCGGGAGTCCGCATCCTCGGTCGTGTCCTCGCGGATGTCCGCGCCGTTGTCGCCGGGATTGCCCGCAACCTCGCTGGCGCTGGCGAGGGGGGCAGCCAGCCACAGCAGCGCGGCCGCAAAAACGGCTACCGCGGGCTCGGGAAGATGTCGATTAGAAGCCGTCATTCGAATACGGGGTCCTCGTTCCTGCCGTCAGCGATGTTGCCCGGACCGGTCAGGCTGTTTAGCATCTCGTACTGTACCTGTAACACCACTATTTTTCTGTGAACTATTCAAGAATTTGCAATCGAAAGCTGAATTCATCGTAATGACCGCGAAAAGTCAAATCTGGTTCCTTTTACTCCTGCTGGTTCTCGCTCCGGCGCGCGCCGACGACACCTTCCCGCAGCCGCCGGAATTGCAGCCGGATGTCGATTTCTGGGTCAGTGTCTTCACCGAGTTCACGACCGACCAGGGGGTCATGCACGATGCACGCGACCTGGCCATCGTCTACGGCAGCATCGACTTCGCAGAAGGGGCAGGCTCGCGAGAACGCCAGCGCATCATCACGGCCCGCCGCAAGGCGATCCAGGCCTTGCTGGCGACGCTCGCGTCCGGCAAGCGCGACAAGCTGAGCGCCGACGAGGCCCGCATCCTGGCGCTGTTCCCCGCTGGCGTGGACAGCAAGACTCTCGTCGCGGCGTCGCGGAGTATCCGCTATCAGCAAGGACTGAGGGACCGGTTTCGGGAGGGCCTGGTTCGCGCCGGTCGCTGGCGCGATTTCATCGAGACGGAATTCACCGCGCTCGGCGTTCCCGTCGACCTGGCGGCGCTGCCCCATGTCGAGTCCTCGTACAACCCTGCCGCGCGCTCCCACGTCGGGGCTTCCGGTATCTGGCAGTTCACACGCAGCACGGGCCGCCGCTTCATGCGCGTGGATCACGTCGTCGACGAACGCAACGATCCCTTTGCCGCAACCCGCGCCGCCGGCCGGCTGCTGGCCTACAACTACTCCATCACCGGTAACTGGCCGATGGCCATCACCGCCTACAACCACGGCCTTGCGGGCGTGCGGCGGGCGATGCGGCAATTCGGGGACACGGCGTATGCCGACATTCTCAGGAACTATAAAGGCCGGACCTTCGGGTTCGCCTCGAGAAACTTCTACGTCGCCTTCCTCGCCGCCAGG